>NZ_JBFRVM010000006.1:0-25059 GCF_041475145.1 Vibrio sp. 10N.222.49.A3 | reverse complement strand
GGGCAGCGTTTGCTGGTCATTTCTACTACGTTATCGGCTTCTCATGTAGGCTAGCTACACATCGAAGCCTCTGCCTTGTATAAACACCCAGCAACTCGCTGCAAAAATCAGCTCGAAAGATCAACACGCCCTAATAACAGTTTTTCATAGCAGTTATTGTGACATTTCTTTATGATTCGTCCAGTGGAAGCTTAAGATCATTGTCTCTGATTCCTTCAGAATGTCCTTTCCTACACTATTATTCTAATTTTCCCTCTTATTTGGAGTTGTTTGTGCATCGTTACAAAGAAGAATCCTCGAATCTAATCAAACTTGCGACCCCAGTATTGATCGCATCTGTTGCACAAACTGGAATGGGTTTTGTCGATACCGTAATGGCCGGTGGTGTAAGTGCTATCGATATGGCGGCGGTTTCGATTGCAGCAAGTATCTGGCTACCATCAATCTTATTTGGTGTTGGTCTGTTGATGGCGTTGGTTCCTGTCGTTGCACAACTTCATGGTTCTGGTAGACAAGTAAAAATTCCATTTGAGATTCAACAAGGTGCGTTTTTAGCGCTTGTCATCTCCCTTCCAATCATTGGCGTACTTTTTCAGACACAACTGATATTGGAGTGGATGGACATAGAACAACTCATGGCAGAAAAAACCATCGGTTATATGAATGCGGTGATGTTTGCGGTTCCTGCATTTTTGTTGTTCCAAACTTTGAGAAGCTTTACAGATGGTATGTCTTTAACTAAGCCTGCAATGGTGATTGGTTTTATTGGCTTGCTATTAAACATCCCGCTTAACTGGATGTTCGTATACGGAAAGCTTGGCGCTCCCGCTCTGGGTGGTGTTGGCTGTGGCGTTGCAACGGCTATCGTATATTGGGTGATGTTTGCTCTGCTGTTCGCTTACGTTTTAACATCAAAGCGTTTGGCTAAAATCAATATCTTCGGTACGTTCCACAAGCCTCAGCTCAAAGCACAAATTCGTTTGTTTAAACTAGGCTTTCCAGTTGCCGCTGCTATCTTCTTTGAGGTGACGCTATTCGCTGTTGTTTCTCTGTTGGTTGCCCCTCTTGGGTCTTTGGTTGTCGCCGCACACCAGGTTGCAATTAACTTCTCGTCACTGATATTTATGATACCAATGAGTATCGGTGCCGCTGTGAGTATTCGTGTTGGTCATAAGTTGGGTGAAAACAACACTGAAGGAGCGAAAATCGCGACACACGTAGGAATCATTGTTGGTTTAGTCACAGCCTTAATGACAGCTACATTGACGGTACTATTCAGAGAGCAAGTTTCGTTACTGTACACAGAGAATACGGCGGTAATTACTGTTGCAATGCAATTACTATTGTTCGCTGCAGTTTATCAATGTACTGACGCAATCCAAGTTATCGCTGCAGGGGCTTTGCGTGGATACAAAGACATGCGTTCGATCTTCAACATTACTTTCGTTGCTTACTGGTTGCTTGGTCTTCCTATTGGCTACATTTTAGGAATGAAAGATTGGATTGTTGAGCCTATGGGCGCGCACGGTTTCTGGGTTGGGTTCATTGTCGGTCTAACGTCAGCAGCTATTATGCTAGGTATGCGTCTGCACTGGATGCACAAACAAGACGACGATGTGCAGTTAGAATTTAGCTCTCGCTGAGTTCTAACTCACTCAACCGGTATCCCTGATATCGAATACGAAAAAGAGCTCTGATATTCAGGGCTCTTTTTCGTTTAATCAATTAATACTGTTTTATGTGTAGATATTTTTGTACGGAGACTGTCTACAGGGCGATATTTCGCATCAGTCGGCAGTATGTGCCTTAATATTCACTTTTCTCTCTAACGAAGCGCGCAAACTTGGGTTTTCCATTTTGAGTAAAGCCGTTGTAGCGAAAGGTAATACGGCTGCCGATCTCAGGTGGCGCAAGTCTCATTTGATCACTGAACCCGCTTCCAATATAAAACTCAACCCCTTCTTCCGTGTGAACCAAAATTGAACCCATCATCCCTTTATACTTCCCTGTCCCGCCTTTGTAGCCAATAACTGTGGCTTCTGCATCGTGATGCCTTTTTAGTTTTAACAGGTCATTGCTTCGACCTGCTTGATAACGACTGGTGATCTTTCTGAGCATCAAACCTTCGCCATTGCGTTCATCGACATTGTCTAATTGATAAAACAGAGCTTTTTCATTTTGAATCGGTAGATGTTCGATGTAGCTGACATGAGTTTCTCCAATCACACTCACCCAATGCAATATGTTGTAATAGCGCTTTTGATAATCGCCAGTAGCTCCTGGCATATCAAACAGCATCAAGTCTATTTGGCGCCACGCAGCATCACTAGGTGTGTGATCGAGGACGGTGGATTGGACTAAGTGGAACTTGCCTCTTCCTGCCCAAAGCTCTCCTTCAAGGTGTACCTTCGGCAAGTTTTTTGTAAACCACTTCGGTGAGTATATGCGATTCCCGTTGCGTGTATAAAGATGCTGCCCGTCCCACAGCGCTCTAATCCCATCGAGTTTTTCACTCTTCCAGTATTCAGACACATCAATGCCTTGCTGGTATGTGTTTGCGAGCACCAGATGATCAGGCGGTAAATAGGATGAATGAGAAGAAAGCGAACACGCCCATAGAGTGGCTATCGCCAATTTGGTTAATCTCATCATCTGCTCCGTATTAATATCTGTAGTGGTCAACAAATGCCTTTAATCCTAAGCGCTCTAACACACAGTTAGACAATCTTTGCTAGAAGATGCGATCAACTCATCAACCTTATCTAACCTTTACTTTCATTCATTAAATTAATGGCTTATGGCTCTCATATGTTCCGCCGTTTTTAGTTCTCATATTGAGAAACCAACTTTCTCAATATGAGATAGAGATTAGCAGTCGATTTAAGTTGTTGAAAAATATAAATATAAAAGTTGGCACATTCAGTGCAATTGTCCATACATACTCAAAAGGAGATATCGCTATGGAACTACGTAAGATTGATTTGAATACAACCACACTAACTCTTTCTATCTTCGGTGATTTAGACGCAGCGGGAAGCCGTGATGCTCAGACTGATATTGACGATGTAATCTCAAATGACGGCCACCCTGAAATCGAAGTCGATTTTAGCCAAGTTGAGTTTTTAGATTCATCTGGTGTTGGCGCGATTGTTTAAATGTTCAAACGCCTAACTGAACGCGAACGCAACATGCGACTTGAAAATGTGACTGGTCAGCCTCTTGAAATTATGAACTTGTTACGTATTGGCCACGCTATCCCAGTAAATTCAAAAAATCCTACAAATTCATGAAGATCCACTAAGCTAGAAGTAACAAAACATAATAATAAAAAGTAAAAACATAGGACGTTGGCATGAAAATACTGAAAAGCTACATAGCCCTTTCTCTGTCTGCTTTAGTTCTAGGTGGCTGTACTAGCTACCCTGAACAAGGCACTGGCGGCTTGGCTGAAAGTTATGACTCTATTAATTACCAAAATTCCGACTTTTCTCCTGTCATGCCAGACGAACCTCTTGGTCCTGAACACGGATTACGTTTTGATTGGCAACTGGCCAAATTACATCTTGATGCCTTGATTCAATAAGGCGCCCGCTGGTGCTTCCCCGCTGCTGTTGTGCAAGCGATAGAAAAGCAAAATCGTATCGCTCGCGAACTACAAGGTGGCCTGCTGCTAGATGCGGCTAACGACCTAGTCATTCAAAGAAAACGCTTAAACGAACTTGAAGTTCAACTGGACTACGTGACGTCACAAGCCCGTTGTGAACCACCAAAAAATGAAAACCAATTTAGAATGCAATTGTCGGTTATCGAGCAGTTGTACGACCTGCTTAATGTTGACAACCAATTCGCGGAAAACTCTACTGAAGTCAATCCCAAATACATGGGACGACTTGCCGAGGCAACGACGCTACTGAAAGAACCTAAATCTCTAGACCTTGTTGTTACCGGCCATGCTGATGCCACGGGTACCGAAGAATATAACGATGACTTGGCACTTGGACGTGCTAAACAAGTCGAACGCTACCTAACTATTTTTGGCTTAGGTGCTCAGCGAATCAAAGCAGTGTCTGTTGGTGAAACGGTTCCTCTTTTTGAAGGCGAATCAGACGGTACGCGTTTAACCAACCGCAGAGTGAGTATCGAAGTTATCTCCCCTAAGAACGCTGAGAAAATGGGAGGTGGATTATGAAATTATTGATCGCTTTTATCATCACCCTATCGTTATGCCTTTCGAACCTCGTAAATGCTAACGAAGAGTTTTCAGACGCGGTTCAAGTCGGTGACCTTATCCAAGTTAACGTACCCGGTGAAAGTACGTTGAACAAAGGGTTCCAAGTGGATAAACGTGGCCGCATTACCCTTCCTGAAGTGGGCGCCGTATTTGTTGCGGGTTATAACAGTGAACAACTTAACAAAGTCGTTTTAGAGTCACTGGCTACCGCTTACAAAGATCTTTCAAACGCTTCTGTATATGTAAAAGAGCAGCAAATTATCATCTACGTGCAAGGTTATGTAGAACAACCCGGTGAATACACACTGGCGTTAGGCTCAAGTATCCAAATGGCACTTTACGCAGCAGGTGGATTACGTCCCGGCGCACAACTGGACAAATTGATACTTAAGCGAGGTGCGGACAAGAAAGAGTTTAACTACAAACGATTCCTTGATTCAGGTGATGAATCAACACTACCTACTCTGCAATCACTGGATTCATTATTCGTTCCAGCTTCCCCATTAGTCGGTAACATCGAGCAAGAGTTTGACGCAGCAAAGCTTGCAAACTCAGGTGACAGTGCTGACTCTCGCAATTCGATTAAAGTGTTTGGTGAGGTAAACGCGCCGGGTTCGTTCACTTACAAAGAGAACACCGACCTTGTCGACGTATTAATGCGTTCAGGCGGGGTAACTCGCTATGCCAGTGTTGAACAAATCCGTGTAATTTCAAATAATACGCCTACGCTGTTCAACCTTAAGCGTTATTTGGATTCTGGTGACGAAAGCCTACTTCCAATCTTACGCCCAGGTGCAACCATTTTTGTGCCGAAGCAAGAGGAAGAGATCAAATCCGGCGCAAACATGGTTTACGTTATGGGTGAAGTCGCTGCCCCTGGCGCTTTTGAAGGAAAGAGAGACGCGACCTTCATGGATATCCTTGCCAATGCCGGGGGCCCGACTCGATTTGCAGAGTCGCGTCAAATACGCGTAATCAAAGCGGATGGTCGAGTACTTAAATTCGATTTAGCGGCTTACACTGAAGGCTTGCCTAACTCTAACCCACCGAATATTAAAGCCGGTGACGCGATCTTTGTTCCTGAGAAAACCGACATGAACGAGAAATCTTGGTTAAAGATTGCACCAGACCGAGCGGTTAACGTGATCGGTGAGGTGAATCGACCTGGTCGTATAGAATGGTCAGATGAAATGAACTTTATGGGATTATTGGCACACGTCGGCGGCCCCACGCTACGCGCTGACACATCGAAAATTGAAGTCGTAACGGGTAGAAAGTTGGTTGTGTTTAATCTTGATGATTTCATCAGAAATGGTGCACCACGAGATCTGATGCCACAAATTCGTGCAGGCTCTATCGTCCGTGTCCATGACTTACCACAAGATCCGTCAGACAATAAATCTCAATGGGTACGTCAAAGCTCTGATGCTTCGATCTACATTTTTGGACAAGTGAATGCACCGGGTCGTTACCGCTTCACCAAAGACATGCACTTTCTTGACATTTTGTCTGCAGCTGACGGGCCTACTAAGGATGCCGATATACACAACGTGCGTGTGACTCACCGTGATAAAACCTACTCTAAAGTAAGCAAACTCAATTTATCGTTGTACTTCGAAACCGGTGACGAATCGTTACTGCCAAATGTAACCACAGGTGACACTATTTATATCCCAGAGAAAGGTAAAAACTGGTTAGATACACCGAAAGAAGAAACCGTTCGTGTACTTGGCGCGATTAACAACCCAGGACGTTATGTGTTCAACGACAACATGACCATTTTAGATATATTGGCAGAGGCGGCGGGCCCTACTGATAACGCTTACGTAGAGAAAATTACCATTGTGAATATGTCTTGTTGCCAAGGTCAAGCTCGTACCTTCGACCTTGTTGAATTCAGCAAAACAGCCAACATTTATAACCTACCAGTACTGCGCGCTGGTGACACTATCTACATCCCAGATCGCCGAGAGAGCTTTATGGAAAAAGCTCGTGTAGGTCTAGAAGACATACTACGTCTAACAACAATGATCGTCTTAATAGGAGCTTTATAATGACTATTTCAGCAATCCAAGCAGAAGTAGAACAACTGTATCTAGCTTCTGAACTTAACGGACAGAAATCGATTTGCGTGACTGCCTGTCATTCAGGTGACGGGGTAACCTCTATTGCAACTGCATTAGCAGAACGTTTTCTCCTTGCTGGTCATTCTACGCTTTATGTTGACCTCAACTTATACAATCCTGCTTTTAAAGATTTGAACATGTTGGAAGACAATCAACAGGGACAGTTAATTGAACATGTCGAGTCTCATCGTACGTTTATCGGTGTCCCTGCTCCACAAATCGCATCAACGCAATTGGCTTATAAAGATCCGACTACATTACAAAAAGTGGTGAACAAATGGTTAGAGAAATACGATCGAGTCATCATTGATACCTCACCGCTTCTCAATATTAACAAAGGGAATATCCCCGCACAGTCTGTTGCGAGTGCCTGTGACAGCACATTGATGGTTGTCGCCTATGGTGAAACGTCAACTCACCACCTAGAACAAGCGAAAAAGCTGCTTGATGCGCAGAGTATCAATCTTATGGGTTGTGTGATGAACATGAAACAAACACCTAGCTTTGCACAAGAGTTGGTAAGACAAATCAATCGCATGAAATTCCTTCCAACTAAACTTCGCGATAGCTTGGCCAATAAGCTTTACCAAAATGAGTTTTTAAACCTACCGATGTAACTTTTCTGCGCCACGATAGCTTTTTTGTACAACTATAGCTTTCTTGTGCAACTGTATGGCTGTCAGTAAATCCTGACAGCCACCGTGCCTATTGGACTTTACGCCCAAACACCCCAAAACCAAGTTGGGTGTTTTTGGCGAAATTATTGTTAAAAATACGATTTTAAAAACCACTCAACGCATTTCACACACTTCGAGCGTGGTCTTACCACCTTTAAAACCCTTCAAGAATCAACCGCCCATGCCTAACTTTATCGGTAATGTGACACAGACGGTTAAAGTGCCATGTAAATCGCATCAAAGATGGAATTCGTACGATTATTCCCTAAGATTATAAATAGAGGTGGTTTTTGACGAATTTGTAATAGTTTGACAAAGTTATCCGATGGCTGTTGAAACACAGTGGATGAATTGGCAAATCACACTTCACTGACTTTGCACATTTATCTATTCAAACTTCACCCATCCCTCCTTCTGCTCAAATGGTTCAAATACACGGAAAGGATCACCATCGAGCAATTTAGATAATCAATTTACCTTGGTTACCTTAGTTGTATTATTAAAGAGAAAGGAAACTCAATATGAAATACAAGTTAAGCTCCGTATTTTTGTTAGTAGCAGCAGCCAGCGGTAATGCTAACGCTGGAGAATGTGGCAGCGTAACAATCGCAGATATGAACTGGAACTCTGCAACACTGATCGCCAATATCGACCAATTCATCCTAGAACATGGTTATGGGTGTGATGCCGAACTTATCCCTGGCGACACCATGCCAACAGGCACATCCATGATTGAAAAAGGCCAGCCTGATGTTGCACCTGAACTTTGGAGCAACAGCTTAAAAGACGCATTGGACAAGGGTGTCCAAGAAAAACGTCTTCGCTATGCAGGTAAAGCACTTGTGAATGGCGGTGAAGAAGGCTTTTGGGTTCCAGCTTACTTAGTTAAACAATACCCAGAGATGGCAACCATCGAAGGTGTACGTAAAAACGCTAGCTTATTTAAGCACCCTGAAGACCCAGATACATCAGCATTTTACAGTTGCCCAGCAGGCTGGAACTGTCAGATCAGTGCCGGAAACTTGTTTAACGCTCTTGAGCTGGAAGACAGTGGTTTCACGATTGTTGATCCAGGCTCGAGTGCCGGCTTATCTGGCTCTATCGCAAAAGCTTATGAGCGCGAAGAAGCTTGGTTTGGTTACTACTGGGCGCCAACTGCCGTTCTAGGCAAATACGACATGGTTAAAGTTGACTTTGGTAGTGGTGTTAATGAACAAGAGTTCTTAACTTGTACCACCAAAGAAGACTGTGATTCACCTAAAGCGACCATGTACCCGCCTTCACCCGTTCACACTATCACCACTGAGAGTTTTGCGTCACGTGCTCCTGAAGCTTATGACTACTTCACTAAACGTGGTTTCACAAACGACAAAATGAACTCGCTGCTTGCTTGGATGGAAGACAATCAAGCCGATGGTGAAGAAGCGAGCTTGCATTTCTTGAGTGAATTCCCAGAAGTATGGCACCCATGGGTTTCTGAAGAAGTGGCTAAGAAAGTTGAAGCCGAACTGTAAAAGCTTGGTTTAACAACAAGCAATTACGCTTCAACAATAATACGGAAATAACGTCGCTATACTTGATGTTATTCATGATTCGGAGCCCTTTTCATAGGCGATTACCTCATCGTATGAACAAGTGGCGCCGAACTATAAGGATATAAAATGGCTGACACCAATTGGTTATCAACCTTTCCAGAGATGGAACGCGCTGATTTACGAACCATAAAAAAGACGCTAGATGGCGCATACCGTGAATTCTCTCGTGAATACGGTGAAATGATTGAATCTCTATTTGACCCTCTTCTTTCATTCCTGGTTTGGTTTGAAAAACTTCTTATCTCAACCCCTTGGATTATAGTCCTCGCTGTTTGTACAAGCCTTGTCTACGCCGCGAGTCGCTCTTGGAAACTGGCTTTAGGTTGTGTCGCTTCCCTGCTCCTTATTGGTTACTTTGGTATGTGGGAAGACACCATGCGTACGCTTAGTATCATCACTGTGTGTACCTTGGTTTCGATATTCTTAGGCATTCCGATTGGCATTGCGATGGCTCGTTCGAATCGAGCGCAATCTATCGTTACGCCGATGCTTGATATCATGCAAACCATGCCGGCATTCGTTTACTTGATCCCAGTGGTAATGCTACTCGGCATCGGTAAGATTCCAGGGCTAATCGCCGTGGTTATCTACGCGATTCCACCTGTGATTCGTTTAACCAACCTAGGCATACGCTTAGTCGACAAAGAAGTATTGGAAGCGGCTACCGCTTTTGGTGCGAGCAAAAAGCAACGTTTATGGGGTGTTCAACTACCGTTAGCGATGCCAACGATCATGGCGGGTATCAACCAAACCATCATGATGGCACTGTCTATGGTTGTGATCGCATCAATGATTGGTGTTAAAGGCTTAGGACAACCGGTTCTTAAATCCATTACCAACCAATACTTCACATTAGGCTTGATGAATGGTTTCGCCATTGTTGCCCTAGCAATCCTTTTTGACCGCGCTTCGCAGGCGTACGCAAGAAGAACCAATGCGCATTTAGGAGGATTCAAGCATGACTAAACCATTGATTGAGATTAGTGGCCTATACAAAGTGTTTGGACCGAAACCGATGTCTGTTATGAACCGAGTTCAGAACGGCGAACACAAAGACCAGATTCTTGCTGACACGGGTCATACCGTTGGTTTGAAAGAGATTAACCTTGAGATTAACCGTGGCGAAATCTTCGTTATCATGGGGCTTTCTGGTTCAGGGAAGTCGACTTTGATTCGCCACTTCAACCGTTTGATAGATCCGACTCAAGGTAAAATCATGGTTGAAGGCATCGATGTGATGAGCCTCAATACCAAGCAATTAGAAGAGTTCCGTCGTCATAAAATGTCGATGGTATTCCAACGCTTTGGCTTAATGCCTCATCGCACCGTGGTAGAAAACGTTGCGTACGGTTTGGAAGTACAAGGTATCAAAAAAGAAGACCGTTTAGCGAAAGCCAATGAGTGGTTAGAAACGGTGGGGTTGAAAGGTTACGGCAAGCAGTACCCTGCCCAGCTTTCTGGCGGTCAACAACAACGTGTTGGTCTTTCTCGAGCTCTGTGTACTAATGCTGAAATCTTATTAATGGATGAAGCGTTTTCAGCGCTCGATCCTTTGATTCGAAGTGAAATGCAAGATCAACTCATTGAACTGCAAGAGAAGCTTCATAAGACGATTGTTTTCATCACCCACGATTTGGATGAAGCACTTCGTCTCGGCGACCGAATCGCAATTTTGAAAGATGGCGAGTTGGTACAACAAGGTACACCACATGAGATTCTGCTGAATCCAGCCGATGACTATGTAGAGGCATTCGTTAAAGACGTAAACCGTGCTCGTGCATTGACCGTTGAAACCGTTATGCAGCCCCCTCTCTATCGAATCACATCTGAAACGATTGAAGGTGCTTTGGCACAAATGAAGATGCTGAAAAATGACTACGCTTATCACGTAACGGATGAAGGCTATCAAGGTCTAGTCACACAAGAGAGCCTACAGGATGCAGTTGAAGATTCATCGGTGCATGACTTCAGTGAAGAGATATACGAAGAAGTTCCAGCCATTTTGCCTGATGCGGTGATTGAAGAAGTGCTACCAGACACTATGTCTTGTGACTATTCTCTTCCGGTTGTTGATGAGGACGGTAACCTAAAAGGTGAACTAGAGAGAAGCGCTGTTGCTGATATCTTCTCTGAAAGTAGCGAGGAAGAAGTAAAAGCCGACCCAAAGCCAAAGATTGATAAAGCTTCGTAGTTCTACTTTTCGTTATCTAAAGCACGGCTGTTTAAATTATCGCTTTTTGGTTATATAGCTATTTAGATTAGCCTAAACGACTTAACCTACTCTAAGACCACTGTTGTTAGTTAACTGCAGTGGTCTTTTTATTTGTATCGGCCTCGCTTTGTCCTGCACTCTCCCCTTTAAGCTTATAAGTACCCAGGCTAATAGGTGCCTAAGTTTATATTTCATAAGAGAAAACAAATTTAAATCAGTTCGTTAGGTTTGTCACAAACATAGTGGCAATTCGGGCGAGAAGGCAATTAATTGCTTTGTTTATAAGGCAAGCAGTTGAAATTATTCTAGAAAATGACTAAAACTTAATAGTACTCACGGATATTAAGCTCAACAAAAGGACTTAGTTTGATGAATTCCACTTTAGCGTCAGACACAGCTGCACATCTAAACTCACAAGAAGTTAGCGAGCTTGTTGATGAAAGCGTTCTAGAGCAAATGATTCGAGATACAAGTGCGGATATTATCCCGATCTTGATCGACCATTATGTCGAAGAATCACAAACACGCTTGGTCGCCATAAAAGAGGCTTTCGCTCAGCACGACGCTCAAACACTTGAGTTTGAGGTTCATACTCTTGGCAGCACCGCACTCTCATTAGGTAATCGCCCTTTGGGTGAGTTAGCTCGCGCTTTAGAGAAGCAGTGTCTAGAACAGAGTCACGATGCGGCATTTCTGCAAGTTGACGAATTACTAGAACTCGCAGAGCGTTCAATCAAAGCCTTGCTTGACAGGAAACAGGCAGGCTTCAGTTAACTTTGGATGTTCATATAGCATCAGATAAAAACTCAACATAGTCGTTATTAATATAGTCCCCATAAAGATGCGAACCAGTATGAGTAGCAATGCGGGAAATTATACACACCGCGCCTTAAAAGATTGCATGCGGTAGATAACAAATACACAAGACTCGTATTGATGGTTCCATATCACTATGTTATTGATTGGTTAGGATAAAGTTTCAAAAGGAATACACAATGCGCCCTAAGGTATTGTTAGTTGAAGACTCCACCTCACTCGCCGTACTCTACAAGCAGTACGTAAAAGACGAGCCCTACGATATCTTCCACGTCGAAACCGGCGCGGAAGCTAAGACCTTCATTGAAAGGCACTCTCCACAGCTTGTTATTCTTGACCTTAAGTTGCCCGACATGCCAGGGGAAGAAGTCTTAGATTGGATTAGTACGAACGAAATACCGACCGCCGTCATTATCGCGACAGCACATGGCTCAGTAAACATTGCTGTAGATCTCATCCAGCGCGGTGCGGAAGACTTCTTAGAGAAGCCCATTCAAGCCGATCGACTCAAGACTTCTGTTCGCTTACATCTAAAAAGAGCTAAGCTAGAGAACCTTGTCGATGACATGCAAAGCAAGTTCGATCGTGACCGCTTTCATAATTTCATCGGCTCTTGCCTACCTATGCAAGCGGTTTACAAAATCATCGATTCGGTAGCACCAACTACCGCCAGCGTGTTTATTAACGGTGAAAGTGGTACGGGTAAAGAAGTCTGTGCGGAAGCGATTCACCAAGAGAGCCAGCGCAACGGTAAGCCCTTCGTTGCTATTAACTGTGGTGCTATCCCTCGAGACCTAATGGAAAGTGAAATCTTCGGTCACGTTAAAGGTGCATTTACCGGTGCGACAACCGACCGTAAAGGTGCCGCAATGCAAGCGCATGGCGGCACCCTATTTCTCGATGAGCTTTGTGAAATGGAACTGGAGATGCAGAAGAAGCTCCTACGATTTTTGCAAACTGGGACGTTTACCCCACTCGGTGGCAACCGCGAGATTAAAGTGGATGTCAGAATTATCTGTGCGACCCACCGCGATCCACTGGTTGAGGTAGAAGAAGGACGCTTTAGAGAAGACCTTTACTATCGTGTTCACGTTGTGCCTATCGAGATGCCACCGCTTCGTGAACGAGGAAGTGACATTGTCACCCTGTCTAATCACTTCTTGAAGCTGTACGCGAAGCAAGACAAGAAGAAGTTCAAATCAATAGACAAAGAAACGCAGAATCTACTTAAACGTTATGCGTGGCCGGGCAACGTACGTCAGTTGCAAAACATCATCCGTAACATCGTGGTGTTGAACAATGAAACGAGCGTGACCAAAGACATGTTACCGCCTCCGATTAATAAAGTAGACGCAGCTCAAGCCACGAAATCAGTGACACCTATTCGAGTAGCTGCACCCCAAGCTGCTGTTGTGGAAGCACCAGAAGCTAAGTTGCCACCTATTACACAGGAAGAGTTGGATCAATCCTCAGTTGTCCCCGCTAACAACGATCCGATGACGCCCGCATTTACAACAAGCGAAGGTGCTATTCGTCCAATGTGGCAAATAGAGCGCGAAGCTATTCAACATGCCATCAATCATTGCGATGGGAATGTGCTAAACGCTGCTGTGTTATTAGAACTTAGCCCTTCTACCGTTTACCGTAAGAAGCAGGCTTGGGAATCGGAAGATGAGTACAATCAAGCCTAGCCAAGGTGTACTCAACGTAAACCTTCACGAGATTTGGCTGTTGATCGACAGCCAAACTTTTGGAGGCATAGAAACGCATGTTTTAGAGTTAGCACAAGGCCTGATATCTGAAAGCGCTCAGTATTCAGAGGCTATTCGAATCGTTCTTTTGACTAAGTTTAATCCTGAAGCGATCATCGTTGAAAAGTTGAATGCGCTGAGCATCCCTTATAGTTACCTCTCCGATTTAGCCTCATACTCTGCAGATCCAAGCGGCAATAGCGCGACACAGCTTAAACGTGCAGCTCA
Source organism: Vibrio sp. 10N.222.49.A3 (assembly GCF_041475145.1). Taxonomy (NCBI): domain Bacteria; kingdom Pseudomonadati; phylum Pseudomonadota; class Gammaproteobacteria; order Vibrionales; family Vibrionaceae; genus Vibrio; species Vibrio sp. 10N.222.49.A3. The sequence continues at coordinate 11,423 of NZ_JBFRVM010000006.1, read as the reverse complement.
TTATTATGAGCCAAGACTTATCCATGCTCATGGTTACAAAGCCAGTTTGGTCAGCAAACTAATAAAGCTCCCACCTCGTTTAAACAACACCAAACAAATCACCACTTATCATGCAGGTGAAACCCCAACAGGCAAAGTATGGCTTTATGACTGGCTCGACCGTTACAGCAGCTTTCTTTCTGATCAGTCGCTCGTAGTCAGTGAGAAGATTAAAGCGAAAGTGCCGAGTAAAACCCATCAATTGAATAACTTTGTTAAGGTCCCAACCGGATTAACAAAGTCCCCTTCATCAAGCCCATTCCATGTTGGCTTTGTGGGACGATTAAGCCACGAAAAAGCGCCAGATCGATTTGTCGCATTAGCCAAACCGTTTCCTGATGTTCGGTTTGAGCTTTTTGGTGACGGGCCAGAAATGGAAGCGTTAGTTAAATCGCAGCCTGATAATGTTACCTTTCATGGGCATCAAACCAATATGGACGACGTTTGGAGCCAAATCGATTTGTTAATCATCCCTTCCCGCTTTGAAGGCTTACCTATGGCGGCATTAGAAGCCATGATTCGCGGCATTCCTGTCCTCGCCACCTCAGTTGGTAACTTGCCTAAACTCATCGAGCACCAAGTTAACGGCTACCTCGCCAATTCAGAAGCTGAACTAGAACAGTTTTTATCTTTGTGGATATCATTGTCGATTGAACAACGTGACTATCTCAGAAGTAACGCGATAGAAACGGTCAAACACCAATATTCGCCACATGCTGTTGTCCCGAAGTTGTTGGAAATCTACCAACTCGATCGTTAATCCTAGTCTTAGTAGATAACTGGTTATTTTAGCTTGATAATTTAGCCGTTCTAGTCAGTTTTATACTGATTCTCAAAATGACAAATCTCAACTTAAGATTATAGTCTTACTCAATAATCCATCGTTAAATCAGCTGGTTAAATGAAATGTATAACTGGCACTCGCTTTGCAATCTTTAACATCAGGCGTCAATACGACTTTCAAATGTATACGATAGAGAGCAGCCATGAATAGTTTACTCAGCAATAGAGATTACAATGCTCACCCCTGAAGCCAATAGATTGCCAGTCATCATCACTATCAGCACCTTGTGTGTTGGGCTTGGTATTGTTTGGTACTTTGTGCCTCACCCTGCTGTCATTGTCGCGCTCGCTCTTGTGCCATTAGCTGGGTTATTCGTGTTAAACAAGACATTCTGGCTAGTTCTACTGTTCGTTGTCTTTTCATTTTTCCGAATTCACGAAGCCATACCTCAACTCTATTCGTTAAAAATACCGCTGATGCTTTCATTAGGAGCCCTGTCCGCTCTGCTCTGGCATGCATTAATCAGTAAAGAGCTAAAAATCTTCTGGCACCCTTGTTTAAATTGGCTCGCCATATTTTGGGTATTGGTTTTCATTGGTATTATCTTCGCGTCTAACAGGCCCATAGCATTTGCAGAATTCAAAGGTGTTTATTGGAAAATCATCGTCATGACGCTTGCGATTACTTGGTTAGTAAACACCACGGAAAATCTTGCAAAAACCGCGATGACGATTATCTACGCCGGCGCTTTAGTCAGTTTTATTGCTGTGTACAACTCAGTAAATGGTATTGGGCTTGTTGAAGGCTCGCGCGTAACTATTGGACGCGATTTTGGCTCTATGTTAGGTGACCCTAACGACTTAGCACTGGTACTGATGTTCCCCCTTGCCTTTACGATAAGCCAAGCCACCACATCTGGCATCTCACGGTCCAAACGTTTAATCAGCGGGTTAGTCTGTTTGTTACTGCTCGCCGCCATTATTGCGACTCAAAGCCGTGGCGGATTACTGGGTTGTATTGCGGTGATTGGTATTTTTGCGTGGAAACTAGTTCGTTCTAAAGTCCTGTTAATCTCCGTAGGAACCATCGCGGCCGTGGCGCTCTATTTAGTTGCTGGGATCTCAGACAGAGCTTCTGGTGGTGCCGCTGAACAAGGTATCGATGAATCTGCAATGGGTCGAATATATGCCTGGGAAGCGGCAGTAAAAATGGCGGTTGAGAATCCACTGACTGGCGTAGGGTTGAACAACTTCTTCTCGAACTACTTCTTTTACAGTTCGCATTGGGACGGACTGAATCACGCCGTGCACAGTACGTGGTTTGGTGTGTTAGCAGAGACTGGCTTCATTGGTCTTATCATTTTTGTCTGCCTTATCGTTTCTTTGATCAAAACCTCCCGATCCACACTCACCAGATTAAAAAAATCAACTACAGAAATCGCACCTGAACTTAATGCGGTCGCCTGTGCGATCTATGCAGGTCTGATTGGAACAATCGTGTCGGGTACGTTTTTGACTCAAGGCTTCAATTGGCCGATTTATATCCTCGCAGCGCTCACAGTTTGCGTCTCTAACGTATCTCAAACTGCCTGTCAAAATGAGAAAACCTAAAACCCACATTTTAACTCGTTGAAAATATTATATTTATTAAATGGCACAGTATATGAAAGTACTTCTATATAACAAAATAGAGGATTTTCATTATGACGTCAGTATCTATACATCAATTCAAACATTGGCTTAAGTTTCATCCTAATTCTCGAATTAGAAATGTGTTTTTCATTTTGAAAGACATCAGAAGCGCAGAGCTACCTACCCCTCAAATACTTAATCGTTGCCTATATCAAGCGCACAAGCTAGTGGCGAATTTGGTTTCTGGCTTTACTCGATTCTTCTACTGGACACCGGCTTTCAAAGGTCGTGTCGCTCAGTGTGGTAAACGCCTCTACTTGTATGGTGGTCTGCCTTTCGTCAGCGGCCCGGTACAAATTACGATTGGCGACAACTGCCGTATATCTGGCCACACGACATTCTCTGGTTGTACTCAGCCACTTGAAGGCTTGGAACACCCACTATTGTCGATTGGCAACAACGTCGACATTGGTTGGCAGTCGACTATCGCTGTTGGAGGTAAAGTGGTTATCTCTGACAACGTACGAATCGCTGGCGGCGCCTTTCTATTTGGATACTCTGGTCACCCGCTAGATGCAAAACGGCGAGCGCAAGGTGAAGGTGATGACCCTCAGCAAATCGGCGACATCATTCTTGAACCTGACGTTTGGTTAGGAACCAATGTAACTGTAAAAGGCGGCGTAACTATCGGCGAAGGTGCAGTGATAGCCGCAGGAAGCGTGGTAACAAAGAATATCCCGGCCTTTGCAATCGCAGGTGGTAACCCAGCTCGAGTAGTCGGACAGATTAAATCCGTTGAAGTGACTGAATCCGATGTATTCGATTCATTAGAGACTCATGGAGGTGACCATGCGTGATTTAATCGTATTTGGTGAAGACTTTGGCGGCCTACCGTCATCAACTCAACATTTAGTGCGTCACCTTGCTAAGCAACACAAAGTCTTATGGGTCAACTCTATTGGCCTAAGACAACCGAAGCTGTCAGCTAAAGATGCCACCCGAGCGTTCCACAAATTGTTTGGCAAAACCAAAGCCGTTACTCAAAACATGCTCGACTCTGAGGGACACGACAACATTACTATCGTTAACTTAAAGACAATCCCTGCGCCTGCTTCTAAATTTTCTAGAAAGTTGGCTCAGCAAATGATGTTGCACCAACTAAAACCAGTGATTGCCGAGCTTAACCTTAACGCGCCTATCCTATGGAGTTCTCTTCCGACTGCTGTTGATCTGTGCGGACACTTAGGCGAGTCAGCGGTTGTTTATTACTGTGGGGATGATTTTAGTGCACTTGCGGGCGTAGACCACAAGACGGTCGCAAAGCATGAATTAGAACTCATTGAAAAATCAGATTTGATCTTCGCTGCTAGTGAAAAGTTGATGGACAAATTCCCTAGCGAGAAAGCTCAGCTCTTACCACATGGTGTCGATGTCGGGCTATTTTCTACACCTGCACCAAGAGCAAAAGATTTACCAAGCAACCACCGCCCTATTGCTGGTTTTTATGGCAGCCTTTCTAAGTGGCTTGATTATGAAATGATTGATCATGTCGCGACAGCAATGCCGGAATGGGACTTTGTATTTATTGGCCCAAATGAGCTTGATACGATCATGCTGCCTGAGTTGAGTAACGTACATTACCTTGGCCCACGTCCGCACTATACGCTGCCAAGCTATTCTCAACACTGGGATGTGAGCTTGTTGCCGTTTGTTGATAACGAGCAGATCCGAGCTTGTAGCCCACTCAAACTAATGGAGTACCTTGCGGCCGGCACGCCAATTATCACAACTCAATTCCCAGCATTAAAGCCATATCAAGAACATGTCACCACAGTTGGTAGTGTAAACCAAATGATTTGGGCGCTTGATCATGCAAGCCAGCTGAGCAATTCACCAATCTCTGTCGTCGAACAAGAGAGCTGGCAGAACCGTGGTAACTTCGTACATTGGATGTTGGAGCTTTTATGAATAATCTTAAGTTGCGCTTACTAGTCATCCTAAATGCCATGTGGCGCCAACGCTACGTTATTGTTCTCCCAATCTTTATTTTGCCCTTTGTTGGCTTCGGTGTGAGCAAGTTGGCCCCGACTAAATATGACGCGCATACCAGTATGTTGATTCAAGAAACGGCCAAAATGAATCCATTCTTGGAAGACATTGCCGTTTCTACCATGCTCAAAGACCGCCTTAACGCGTTGAGAACACTACTTCATAGTCGACATGTGCTTTACTCGGTCGCTGATGAACTGCAATTAACCACGCCCGATATGCCTGAAATTGAGAAACAAGAGATCATTACTGACCTATCTCAACGTCTAACGGTGACTCAGCTTGGAAAAGATTTTCTAAAAATCAGCTTAAGCTCAAACACGCCAGATGGAATGGAAGCGACGCTTCGTTCGGTAAGTGAACATTTATTGAACAATTGCTCGCTCCGGAACGTTCGTCGATTGAAGACTCGAGTAACTTCTTGAAAATTCATATAGATAAACGCAGTGCTGAACTTGAAGTAGCAGAAGAAGCTCTTGCCTTATACATGAATGAGAATGTTCATTCGACGCCTGAGGTACAGAGCCAAAGTTTGAATCGCTTAGCGTCACTCAAACAAACACTCGCAGAAAAAGAGGCCGAGTTATCCGGTGTTGAAAAAAGCTTAGGGTCAATCGATCAACAGCTTTCAAAAACCAACCCTGTGATAGGTCGAATAGAAGATCAGATCATCGATATTCGTAGTGAACTGGCTCTGCTTCAAGCCAAATACACAAACAAACACAGTGCCGTACAAGCTAAAGTTCGTGAACTAGACAGACTTGAAAATGAGAGAAAGAGTTTGCTCGATGTAACCCAACCTACGATGAACAGCGACCAGCTTTGGGACATTGCAAGTAGTACGACACTGAACAAACTTTCGGATACCCAACCTCTTTTAGTCACCCAACTACACAGTTTACAACTGGTTCGCGCTCGCTTTGAGTCTTTAACTGAAGAAACGAAAAGCCTTCGTACTATGATTTTCGAATTAGAACACAAGGCGAATAACTTCGGTGAAAATGCAAAAGAGATGTATCGCCTTAAACGCCAAGTTGAAATCAAGCGTCAGCTATACGATGAACTGACAGAGCGTTATGAAATGGCTCAATTAACGGGTTCGCTTGGTGTATTCGAGCAAAACAAACGTGTGAAGATTATCGATTTGCCTTTCACGCCTAGCATGAAATCTAACATGCCGACTTTTATCTTTATTCTGGCTGGATTTGTTGCGGGCATCGGATTGGGCATTGGTCTGGCGGTATTGTTCGAGCTGTTTGACTCTTCAATCAAGCGTAAAGACGAAATCGAAGAGATCTTAGGTGTCCCTGTGATAACGGTGATACCTAAAATGGGCTAGTCAGCCTCAAAAGCATTTTTAACTTGCTAGCCTCGTAGCCTCGTAGCTTCTTAGCTTCTTCTTATCTTTTTAGCTTCCTAACACTAAACGCCAACATTCGCTTGGCGTTTTTTTGTCTAAAGCCTCAAGTTCTAACGCTACTTTCGATTAACCCAAGCCCTATGCTCCAAATAGCTATTCATTGATGTTTTGTTTTGATTCCCATTTTGAGAAACAAAAAACGCCCTATAGAACCATGCTTTAAATGGTTGAAATATAAAGGTTATTTAATTGGCACAACTCCTGCAATCTCATTGTGTAGCTAAACGTTTTAAAGAAGTGACTTCAAGACAAATGTCAGAAAGGCGAAACAAGAATTATAAAGGCAGGGTCCAAATTATGAATACGCATTTAACGAAGCACGGTAAAAAGATCATACACGTTGTTCAACACCTCGCTCCCGGCGGATTAGAAACCCTAACGTTAGATTTGCTGCGCCTTGCTAAACCAACAGACCAAGTGTTGATTGTCAGTTTAGAAGGGACAAAAGAAGACTCGATCAACAACTGGCCTAAATTAAAGCAGTATCAAAATCAAATCGTCTTTTTGGACAAAGCACCAGGCGTACAATTCAGTATCATCATCAAATTGATGAAAGCATTTAACGGTATTCGACCCGATGTGGTTCATACCCACCATATTGGCCCCCTACTTTATGCTGGCTATGCGGCTCGCGTGACCGGAGTTCCAACTCGAATTCATACTGAACATGATGCTTGGCATTTGAACAACAACAAACGTCGTCGCTTACAAGCCCTTGCATTGAAAGCGGCTCAACCAACGTTAGTGGCCGATGCAACACGCGTTTACAATCAATTGCGCTGTGCGTTTTCATACAAAAACATCATCACGATTAAAAACGGCGTAGATTGTGAGAAGTTTAAACCGATGTCAAAAGCAGACGCGAGAGCAAAGCACAACCTACCAAGCGACAAATACATCATTGGTTGTGCGGGGCGTTTAGAGCACGTGAAAGGTCAAGATCAGCTGATTAAGGCACTTGCTCTACTGCCATCAAACACCGTTGTCGCACTGGCTGGTGATGGTTCAAAACGCAATCAACTAACAACTCACTGACCGCTTGAATCTCAGCGACCGTGTGATCTTTCTCGGCCTAGTGGATGACATGACTACCTTTTACGGAGCGCTGGATACCTTCTGCCTACCTTCACGCCACGAAGGGCTTCCTCTTTCTACACTCGAAGCCCAAGCATGTAACATTCCAACCGTCGCGATGAATGTCGGTGCGGTTGACGAAACCTTATGTCCCATCAGCAGTTCCCTCGTCAAAAGTGGCAGCATTGCCGGATTAGCCAGTGCGCTATTAGAAAAACAAAATGAACGCTTTTTGTCACCTCGTCGTTACGTTCTCGACAACTTCGATATCATCAAAATGGTTTCGTCTTACAACGACATCTCAGAAGGAGCATACGCATGATCGATTGGTTACTTGCAGGACTTTGTCTGTTTTCAGGTGCGTTAATTGTCTATCATCACGCAGCCTATCCTTTACTACTACGCTGGTATGCGAAAAGCCACCCAGCACGTCAAATTGAAGAGAGTCATCGTTGTTACAAAGATGAGAAGCAAGATTGTACGTTACCCACCATCACCATTCTTGTACCGGCATTTAACGAGGAACAATGGATCGCAGATAAAGTTCGTAATCTTGCTTCACTCGATTACCCAAAAAAGAAGTTACAAGTGATTATTGCTTGTGATGGTTGTACTGATGACACGGTAAAAATCGCTCAAATGACGATTCAAGAAGCAATGTGCAGCGATATCTATTTCGAGATACATGACCACAAAACCAACCGAGGGAAAGTTGCGGTTATCAATGAAGAAGTGACAAGCATAAACAGCGACATCACGGCGCTGAGTGATGTTTCAGCCCTTATTTCATTGGATGCGCTACTTATTGCCGCCGCTCACTTTGAAAGTGACAAGGTTGGCGTGGTAAACGCAACGTATCAGCTTTGCCCAACAGGTAACGAAGGTGAAAATACCTATTGGCAGTATCAAACCACCGTTAAAGAGTCAGAAGCTTCATTAGGTTCGAGCTTAGGTTCTCATGGCGCTTTCTACTTGTTTAGAACACACCTGTTCGAACTGCTTCCACTCAACACTATTAATGATGATTTCATCCTACCGATGCGAATCGTTAAACAAGGTTACATCGCAGAATACGAAACACAAATGGTCGCACTGGAACTAGAAGAATCAAATTTAGAAACAGATTTCAAAAGGAGACTTCGTATTTCAGCGGGTAACATGCAACAAGCGATTCGATTGTTTGGCTTGTTCAGCCCGAAGTTCAAAGGCATCGCGTTTGCGTTCTTCTCTGGAAAAGGACTTCGTCTACTCACTCCATATTTAATGATTGTGTGCTTGGTGTGCTCAATCTTACTTAACAACTACTTGGTATTTGAAGTGTTGTTATGGGCTCAAGTTGCCGTGTATACCATTGGCGTACTTGGCTGCATCTTGCCAAAGCGTCTCGTAAATAAACCTATTTCATTAATCTCTTATTTGATAGTTGGACACTATGCCAACTTCATTGGTGGCATTCGTTACCTAGTCGGGCTAGAAAACTCACCTTGGACACGAGCGAATCATTAAGGACTTATTATGATGAACATTGAACAGCTATCTACCCAAAACTTATACCAATACAAAATCTCACGTGCTAAACGTACTTTCGATTTCGTCAGTTCACTGATTGCTTTGATTTTGCTAGCGCCAGTATTTCCATTGATTGCGATGGCTATTGTACTCACTTCTCGTGGCCCGATTTCTACCGTCAACTGCGTGTTGGTAAATCGACACCGGAGAAAATGGAAATCTTTGAGATCATGAAATTCCGTAGTATGTACGAAGATGCAGAAACGCGTTCTGGTGCCGTTTGGGCTACGGCGAATGACCCACGAATCACACCCGTTGGCCGATTTTTAAGAAAGACGCGTCTTGATGAGTTGCCACAACTGATCAATGTATTGAAAGGTGAGATGTCTCTAATTGGCCCACGTCCTGAACGCCCTACTTTTTACACCAAGCTAGAGAACGAAATCCCCTACTTTGCTGACCGCACATACGGCGTAATGCCCGGTATTACTGGGCTAGCACAAGTAAATCAAGGTTATGATACCTGTATTGATGATGTACGTCGTAAAGTGGGCTTTGACCACAGTTATGCACTGAGTCTGTGCTCTATGAAATCTTGGATTGTGGCTGATCTCAGTATCATTTCTAAAACAATCATAGTAATGGTCGATGGACGAGGTCGTTAAACTGATATGGTGTGAGGCGAAAGAACAAGCTGTCTAGTCCAAGGTGAAAAATAGAGCAGTCTGTCCCATGCGAACACAAAGCCAGCTTTGATAATGATTTGTCAGCTGGCTTTTTACTGTCTTAAAACAAGCCAAACCCAAGAACGCTTCGATTTTAAAATCCAATTGGTATACGATGCCAACATACTGTTCTAAAAACGATTAAATGCCGTTGTTATGAAAATCGAAGATCTTAAGTTGTTCACTACCGTTGTCGAACTGGGTAGTTTTACTGCCGCCGCTAATGCTCTTGACCTTCCGCGAGCTAACGTTAGCCGTAGAATTAACGACCTTGAGAAGTCTCTCGGCATTCAACTGTTCTTTAGAACCACACGAAGCCTCTCCTTAACCAAATCTGGCGAGCTCTATTACAAAGAACTACTCAATGCATTAAGTGCGCTCGACAAAGCAAACCATGTCGCTTCCAACCTGTCAGAGGTTGCACACGGACAAATTAAGATTGGTCTATTGCCTGAAACCAGCGATATCATGCAGTCGACTCTGTTTAAATTCCAAGATATGTATCCTAAGGTTGAGCTTGATATTCGCAACATTAGTAACGGCTTTGTCGACATGTACCGTCAAGGGTTAGACCTCGCTATGCATGGTGGTACGTTGAGCGACGCAAACGTGGTTGCTCGTAAAGTGATGGTTCTTCAACGTATTTTTGTAGCAAGCCCTGAATTTATTGAGAAACAAGGCAAGCCTTCAAGCCTAAGAGAGCTCACTAATTACCCATTTGTTTGCTTCAGGTGGCCAAGTGGGGACATCGATAAAGAATGGGACATCAAAGATCACACCATCAAAGTAGAACCTTCGGTCGTCAGTGACAGCATTGGCTTTGTTAAAGGCGGTGTTATTCGACATAGAGGTATCGCGTTGTTACCAGAACTTTTAGTGCGACATCAACTCAAAGACGGTAGCTTGATTAACCTATTCCCCGACGACAATCTTCAAAAAGAAGAAGCATGGTTGCTCTACCCTCAGCGTAAAGCATTAAGCCATTCAGCACAGCTTTTGATTGATTTTCTATTACAAGAACTTCCGAAACTCTAACTATTGTAATGAATATTGTGACAGTGTTTCACGAGCAGGCTAGATTATCCTAACGAAATAGAAAGATAGAATCGCTTCATAAATTCAAGAGGAGCAATCCATGAAGCCTATCTTTCAACATTCATCTATTTTTCAACGTTCGTCTACTTTTCAACAGACACCTATATTCAAATATACAGTCATTGCACTAAGCTTAACCGCCCTGTTTGGCTGTAATGACTCTGAGGCGACTGCGCCTCAAAAACAAGCTCGACCAATTCAAGTGATTCAACTTGAGCCTCTTTCACATACGGCTGAAAAGTCTTTTACTGGCAAGATACAATCATCGGAAACGGCTGGCGTTGCGTTTCGTGTGCCTGGCACTATTCAAAATATGATGGTCTCTGTTGGTGATTCAGTAAAAAAAGGCCAACCCCTTGCGCAATTAGACCCTCATGACTATCAAGTCGCGTTAGAAGAGTTACAAGCACGAGCCCTTGAAGCTAAATCTGCACACAAATTGGCGACATCCGAACTTGTACGCGTAAAACAAGCCATCGCTGATAATGCGATTGCCGATGTTAACCTAGACCGTGCTATTAGCGGGTACGAGCGAAGTGAAGCAGCGGTTAAAGTCGTAGAACAGAATATACGCCGTGCGAAAGATTCGATTCGTTATACACAATTGCTCGCCCCTTTCGATGGTGTGGTTGCGGCATCAAATTTTGACCAGTACGAACAAGTAATGCCGGGCATCTCGGTGTTCACAATCCACAATCCAGATAAACTTGAAGTTAAAATTCAAGTACCTGAAAATTTGATTCATGAGTTCAAACCAAATCAAAGTTCTGTCATAGATTGGTATGGTTCAGAGACTAAACTAATTGGTTATGCCGCTGAAATTTCGACGTCACCTCACCCAATCAAGCAGACCTATGCGGTTACTTACCATGTCGACTCCACTGACAAATCGGTATTGCCTGGAAAAGCGGTCACATTGACGACTCAACTTGGAGAAGCGAGCAGTAATTTCTGTTTGCCATATTCTGCGTTAGTCAATCAAACGGGTATCGAGCAAGTATTCACGGTTAAAAATGAACAAGCTCATGGCGTGACTGTGGATGTGATTTCTATGTCCAAAAACGCTGTGTGTGTTGAATTGATCTGCTCCAGTTAGA
>NZ_JBFRVM010000005.1:0-12399 GCF_041475145.1 Vibrio sp. 10N.222.49.A3 | reverse complement strand
TATTCAACCAGGTTTCAAGCTTATGAAGCTGGGTTTCGGTGTCGCCCGTATAAGGTTTGTTATTAAGTAACTTACTTAAAATGCCTTCGCCAATATCAGACTCTTTGGCAATCTTACGATTACTGAGATTTTCGCTGACTTTCACGGCAAGGACTTGTTGAATAATGTGGTTCATTTTGCTTTCCCGTATTGCTGCATTAATGCGTCTAAATCCATCGTGGGCTCAAAATCTGCGCCCACCGCTTTCTTCTCGAGCAAGCCTTCAAATTCACTTGGGTTCATTTGATGTTGCTCTGGGGCTCTTGGTAGTTCGGGCGTCATTTCAGTAATACTCGGCACCATGCCGCCTAATGGCTCTGGCTTTTCATTGCTGCGCGTTAACTGGGCAAGGTCGTCATTCGTTAATCCGACCATTTGCTCCTTTAACCACGCGGCTCGATTAATATCTTCACTTTGGTGTAGGCTCTGACGGCGTGCCGCACCTAAATCGTCATAAGCCGCATCAGCAAACAACGGAACCTCGCCGATGAACTCTCCACGCTCACTGTAGGCATACACACAGCCTGTTAAGTCATAAGGGTTGAAGCGAAGATGAACACTTTGACCGATGTATTCGAACAACAGCGGGCTGCGGTAACGATTCGACAAATGCTTGCTGTAACGCCCTGCGTTTAATTCAACTAAACCGCCAGCATGAACCTTCACGCTTTTTCGGGTGCGGTGCAGACACAAGCGCAACTGTGTTGCGGTGGGTTTACGTACTTGGATTTGGGTGTAACTTTGCTCAAACACTTGCTTATAGCTGTGAATGCCGCGTGCCATTTCACTACGACGGCCTTCCTGACTATTCCAATCGGCCACCCACTCAGCAAACAGCTCAACCACTAACTCAACAGGTACAGTAGCTTCACCGTAATTCGCGGGTTTGCTGGTGGCGGATTCACCTGCGTAGGCTCCGGCAAAAGCTGGATGGCGTTCAAACTGACCGATACCACCTTTAGAATGGAACAGGCGCTCAACAGGTTTGGCTCGCGCGTTACCTTTACGTCCTACGTTGTCATCTTCAACGCGAGTCCAGTTCACTATTGAGCCTAGAGCCGTAATCGCGCCTTCAATCTCAGCGTTATCAAACTTCTTATGCTCTAACTTGCCTTTGCCTGTTGCTTTAGGGCGTGAGGTTCGGCCTGTCATCGCTTCACTTAGCGCTACAGCGCCTCGGTCAAGGTCGAATACTTCAGGAATGCTGAACGTTGAAACCATATTGAAAAGAGCAATACCTAGCATTTCGGTGTTCTCTGTAATATCAATGGCGTAACCCACAATCATCGAACTATAAACATCCTGGAACACCCAAACGGTAGGGCGAATCACCGTGCCATCTTCCATATGACAACGAATACGAAACTCATGACCATCACCCGATACGCGCTGCATAGCATGCATACCGACTCGTGTGCGACGCTGCGCAGGGACTAATGTTTGCTTGGCTGCAAACAAGCCACCTCGGCAATACACTTGAAGCTCATAGGGGATATCGGTATTCACGCGCTCACGGATTGTGGAGAGGCAAGGCACACTCCAACCTTCACGTTTAGCGGCTTTGCCCATGCGGTTATAACACTCGGTGATGGTGGGCTGCTCAGGTCGTAAATAATCGGCATGAAACATAGACCAAGCTTCCGGTGACAAAGGGGCGGTACGCTTACCGTGAGAGCCAATTCTATCGAGAAGTGCTGGCAACCAATCTTCCACAGGGATCTTGTTGGTTTGTAATCCTGGGATGTTGTAAAACCAGCTCACAATTTTGGAATAGGTTCTTCCAGACTCTTCCGCCACGCGCTTCATTGATTTACGCATGCTGATACCAGATTCAACGTACGCTTTAACTCGCATACACAACTCATAACGTTGCTTGGTTGACGCTTTCTTGCTATCGGTCGCTTCTTCGTACTCAAGCCATAGTTCGTCGGAAGTAGGAGTAACTGCTTGGCGTACATGACGACTACCTTCAGCTTGCTCTGCCTTTTGCTTTGCGATTTCACGCAATAAGTGCAAACGGGTTTCTTCTGGCAAGCAGTCGATATGATATTCAAATGCTTTTGAGCCTTTGCGTTTACGTTTTCGGTCTAGAGAGGACTTAGTCAGACGATCCAGCTTTAAACGAGCATTTTGGGAGGTATTTGGCATGCATGGAGCGCCAACTAAATCTTTTACTAGCAACCACATATTTTCTACCTCATTTCATCTCTAGTCGTTTTTTCAAATCTCGCTTTCTTTCACGTCTAGCTTCACGTTCAGGCCAGATATCTCTAACCTCTACATCTAAAGCTTTAGCAATGATTTTTTCAGCTTTTTCATATGGGCCATTGAGGGCATTGTTTAGTGTTGTCGGTTTATATCCGTTCAAAATGGATAAAGCTCGTAGTGTTAACCCTTTTTTATGAAGAGCAGCAACGATGTCCTCACGAGCCATATCAAATGCATTTTTTTCAAATACAGTGCTTGTTTCAGGCATATTTGATATCCTATTTATATCAATTCATGAACTAACCTAGTGCGTACAGTGCAAAATGTGGTTCATAAAGTAAGTTAGTGACTTAATTCTTGATCACAATAAGGTTCATTTCAAGCGTTCTTTTCAAAATAAAGACAACGAATGAGCCAAATCCTGATAAGTCATTGTTTTAAAAGGGTGAAATCCAAAAGGAACGGCGAACCAAATAAGGGTCAGATTCGTTCTTTTTGAAAGATGAGAAAAAAACGATGAAAGAACGCTTAGAAACGTTGCTAAAAGGAAGAAGTATTCGGCAAACCGCGACAGACTGGGGAATAGCCTTTAATACTTTAAGGAACTGGTTAACAAAAGGGACATCACCTTCATTTGATGTAATTGCTGCGATTGCCAAGTTAGAAGGAGTTGATCTTAACTGGCTTGCCTATGGAGAAAGTAGCTTGCAAAGCCTTCCTGCGGCGGCACCTATGCGCAAAGATAGTGTAGAAGTTATTCAATATGACTTTAAGGCAAGTGCAGGGGCGGGATGTTTAGTGGTATCAGAGAACCCCGTTGCAAAATTTGAGTTCTCTAGAGAGTGGTTAATTAAACAAGGCTTGAACGGTAAGCATCTAACCGTTGTGGAGGTTTATGGTGACTCTATGGAGCCGACCCTATTAGATGAAGATCTTATGTTGGTGGAAGTAATCGAAGATCCGAAGCAGGCACGTGACGGTGTATGTGTACTCCGCATTGATGATGAAGTGATGGTGAAGCGTGTGCAGTATGACTTTGCTAGCGGTGGATATCGTATCACTAGTGATAACACAGCATATGAACCATTTTTTATTGGCAAGGAGTTTGAAGGTCGTTTCCAGCTTCTAGGCCGAATGGTTAGGGTGTTACAGAGGGCAAAAAAGCATAACTAAAAGATCACTCTACGTACAATGCTGATCTGTTTTAACTCTTAAGCATGCTCCCTCCATAAAAGCCCTAAAGTCTTCAATAATTCATTTTAGGGCTAAAATTCACCTTTTTACATATTTTCAATACGTTACCAGTGTATAACTCACTTTGTATTTTGTATTAACTTTTAATTCTCTCTCTCACTGGTGGTGTCGTTAATCAAGTCTTTAATCACTTTAATGAACAAAGTTTCGTTTATGATCTAATTCGTCCTCAGTTGATTGTCGGTTGATTTTAAGCGAGTGTTTGTTGAAACTAATTGATGGTTTTTATCTGGTTCACATTCAAAGGGTGGATGCCGAATTTTTGACTGGTCATACTTCGACAAACGTTGGTTTGATGTCACTCGAAGATCTACTCTTCATTTTCAATAAACAATTGCTATTTTTTCTGATTAACCTCTAAAAATCGTTCTACACTATATTTATAACTGTTTGATTTTTATACGAGGTATCAATGAGTCGTAAACCCATAGTGTTAGTCGTAGATGACACCCCAAGCAATTTGGATGTGTTGACTGCAATACTTAAAGATACCTATCAAGTCAAAGTAGCAATTAACGGTACCATTGGCATCAAGATAGCCAAGATGGTGCCTCAGCCAGACCTCATTCTTCTCGATATCATGATGCCAGATATTGATGGTTATGAAGTTTGCCGACAGCTCAAAGAACAGCCCAACACCGCGCATATCCCCATTATCTTCGTTACTGCCAAAATTGGACCTGAAGCCGAAGTAAAAGGGCTCTCCTTGGGGGCTGTAGATTACCTAACCAAACCGATAACCCCTGCTATTGCACTCCAGCGTGTGAAAACGCATATCGCACTTTATGACCAACAACGCGCGTTGTTTAGTCAGGTAAAAGAGAAAACTCAAGAGATCAATCTCGGTAAGCTAGAAACACTGAACATACTGGGTAGAGCTGCTGAATTTAAAGACAATGAAACAGGCATGCACGTTAAGCGTATGAGTCACTACTGTGAAGTGCTAGCTAAAGCCTTGGGAATGACTGACGAAGATGCCGAGACGTTGCGTGATGCAGCACCAATGCATGATATTGGCAAGATTGGCATTCCCGATAGTGTGCTGCTAAAGCCTGGTAAGTTGGATGCCGGTGAGTGGAATACTATGCAGAAACACGTCGAGTACGGTGTTGAAATTCTTGGTAGGCAGAGTGATTCCAAACTGATGCGTATGGCGATTCAGGTGGCGCAATATCATCATGAGAAATGGGATGGCAGCGGTTACCCAAACCAGATCGCGGGTGAAGAAATTCCTTTGGTAGGAAGAATCGCTGCGGTGGCTGATGTGTTTGATGCCCTGACAGCAGAGCGTCCTTATAAGAAGGCTTGGAGTGTCGATGAGGCACTGAGCTTGTTTGAAGAACAGAAAGGCAAACATTTTGATCCAACTATCGTTGATCTGTTCTTTCTTAAGTTGCCCGAGATTCTTGCGATTAAAGAGAAGTTTAGCGATGAGTGATGGCTTGATGTTGTCACTAAATCGTTTTGTATTATCTCTTATCATTGGCTTATTTGTGTGGTCACTAGTCATTCGCAGTGCAAACGCCGGCGAAGTGAGCGATGCAACGTTAAATCAGTGGTTAGAAAACCAACCAACGATTACCTTTGTTACCCTTACCGACCATTACCCATACTCATTTATCGATGAAGAAGGAAAGGTCTCAGGGATCATCAAAGATTGGACATTAGATCTTGAACAGCGTTTTGGTGTTCATGTTCGGTTTGTCACAGTTAACTCGCGTGTCGAGGCTAAAGCCGCGTTAGTCGACGGGCGAGGTGACGTGTTCCCATTCCAACAGTTCGACCCAAGTGAAGGTGGACGTTTTCTTGCAAGTGATCCCTATATTCCTTATCAGGTGGCTGTGATAGTCCCTATCGACAACAAACTCGATGGAAACCTAGATCAAAATAATAAACGCCGCATAGCTATGGTTAATGAAAACATAGACTTGGAGCGTGCAGGAGTGAGGTTGAGCTCTATCGAAAGAGTCGATTTTGAGAATGTTATTGATGCGGTGCGTGCGTTAGGGTCTGGTGATGTCGAAGGCATGGTCGGTGAACCTATCACCACTATGGATCTTGCGAAAAAGATTGGCGTTCATGATCTAGCGGTCAACTATGTTTTGGAGCATTGGAAAAAGTTAGAAGCGTCGATGGTGATTCGAAATGACGAACCAGAGCTACTGACGCTAATCAACAAACAAATTGAAACTTTTGACGTTGCAAATAAGAACCAGATTTTATCAAAGTGGCTAGATACTTCTCCCTATCGAGTTCCACTAAAAGGCGTATTTGGCTTTGGTAATCCTCCGTATATGTATCCAGACAGCACCGCGGTCGGGCTAGAACACGACATTATTCAACGTGCTCTTAATGATATGGGGTATAAGCTGGGTGACGTTGTCACTCTCCCTCCTAGTGCCGCTAGAAAGGCCATCGACAACAATAATTCTATTGCCTTTGTTTCTGGCGTTCAGTTTGATGATCCTAATGCTCATTTCCTAAGTGATAAAGTTCTTAATGTTGAGTTTGTTCCTGTTTCACTGACTCGCCGCAAGCTCAAACTTGAATCTCAGAACGACCTATCACTAGGGGCGTTATTGTTCGACGAGACCTCACCAATTAAAAATTCTGTTGAAGTACTGAAGGGTAAGTTAGACATTGGTCGTGTCGAAGATTACGAAGGTCTTGAATCGGCATTCTCACAATTGAGGGCTCAAAATGTTGACCTGTTAATGGTTGAACGAAGGGTTCTGGAGTGGTTTATCACCAATACTCGTTTTATTGAAATGGCAGAGCTAACGTTACATGACGAGTATAAAGTTGAGTATCCGATCTATGTTGATTTTAAGAGTGAGGAAATCAGAGACAGCTTCAATGCCGCGATTAACAACCTTAAACAGGCCGATGACGGTTTAAGCCAAATTATCGAGATGCAGGTTCAGAATGATCTAAGCCAAGTGCTTAAAAAGGCGAATATCATAGCGCAAATATCCGCGTATTTTATCGTCAATGACCGCTTTGAAGAGTTAACCGAAGTTTTTGAAATTTTCGATACGGACAGTTCATTTCAGGTGATCACTGCACAGGCGGATAATAGTAATCGTCCAATCAAATCTTGGTACATCGGTAACCTAGTTGATGAATATGGAGAGAAGAAAAACACCTCTCACTTTTCATCAGTCACCAAGGTGGCAAATTATCGAACCAAAGGAGGGAGCACCAATTCTGGTTCGATGACTTTCTACTTTGATGTTCAGTCGTTAGAGCGGAACCATGTTTATTTTCCATCAGTCGAACAATTTAGTTCATTCGGAGATGCGGCGAAACGCTATATTGCGGATGTTTATCAAGCGAGTAATTTGACTGGAGAGATCTTAAATTTAAGCCAAAAAGAGAGGAAGTGGATCAAAGACAATCCGGATGTTCGGATAGGTATCGATCCAAATTCGTTGCCTTATGAGGCGGTATCCAATGCCGGTGAATACATCGGTATGATTGACGATTACCTAACGCTCATTGAGCAGAAAACAGGGTTAAGTATCAACCATGTAGACGTTGCAAGTTGGTCTGAGACCCGAAGCTTGGTTGATCATCATGAAGTAGAACTGGTCTCCGCAGCACAAGAGAACCGTTCGTTAGGAGACAACGTCAAAGCAGTCAAGAGCCTGTTTTCAAGCCGTTTAGCTATTGCATCGAGACGAGACATAAGTAGCTTGGTGCTTGAGGAAGCTGAAGGATGGAAAATCGGTATCTTGAAGAACGCAGCAAATACCGATGCGATTGTCGGGAAATACCCGAATATTGAATGGGTGAAAGTAGAATCCACTGAAGATGGGCTTAACCGACTGGATGATGAAACCCTAGATGGCATGATCGATACTGTCGAAGTCCTAAACTACCTCATTGATTCATTTGGTCATCGTGAGGTCGGAATTATCGGACGACTTGATTTTTTCCTTTCACCCACCTTACACGTCATTAAGTCTGAACCTTTGCTTTATTCCATTGTGAATAAGGCGATTGAGAGCATTTCTGCTGAAGAACGTCAAAAGATATCGGCGAAGTGGGCAGCGCCAAAAGCGATAGAAAGAGTTGACTATGAATTGGTTTATACCATTTCAGGTTTTGCTTTGGTGATCGTTTTACTTATCGTTTTCTGGAATCGAAAACTCTCGAAACAAATAAGCATTGCCAATGATGCAACAGAGGCGCTTAAGAAGGCTCAGGAGCAGCTCTATAATATGCTTAACAGCTCTCCTATCGCCGCGAGTGTTGTGTTTGAAGAGAAAGTTCGTTATGCCAACGATACTGCGAAACGGCTGTTTGGGGTTGAAGGTCTTGATCTTGATTCTATCGATGTAGATTCTATTCATGACTCTTTATCCGTTCGGGATGATGTACATAAGGAGCTAATGCTCAATGGCAAGGTAGTAAACCGGGAGTTGGTGCTTAGAAAACCTGATGGAACCCGTTTCGTTGCGCTCGTCAGCTATTATTTGTTTGAGCTAGATGGCGAGATAGCCACGCTATTTTGGGCATTCGATATTTCAGAAATGAAGCGCCTTAATGAGCAATTAGAAGAAGAGAAACAGAGGGCCGATTTGGCGAGCCAAGCTAAATCGGAATTCTTAGCCAATATGAGCCATGAAATTAGAACGCCAATGAACGCTATTATTGGTTTGTCTTATCTGGCGATTGGCGAAATATCTAATCCGGTCGCTCGAAATTACATCGAGAAAGTGCACCGTTCGGGGCATTCACTGTTAAGCATCATTAATGACATCCTCGACTTCTCTAAGATAGAGGCGGGACAGCTTGTCATTGATAGCATCCCATTTGATCCCGTGACGACATTCCAAGATGTCATTGAGTTGATGGAACCCAAAGCGAATGAGAAGCAACTTAACTTGTCTATGTCGATAGATCCAGAGTTAAACACTCCGTTGATTGGTGACCCATTAAGGCTGTTCCAAGTAATACTTAACCTTGTTGGTAATGCGATTAAGTTTACGGAAACTGGCAGTGTCTCGTTAACTGTAGCCCTTGTTGAATCAGATGATAACAGTCTGACTATGAAGGTGATGGTGGCCGATACTGGCATAGGAATTTCTGATGAGAATCTACACAAGCTCTTTGAAGCATTTAGCCAAGCCGATAGTACAACCACGCGCCGATTCGGTGGCACAGGGTTAGGACTCAATATTAGTCAGAAATTGGTTCGTGCAATGGGTGGCCAAATTAGTGTTGGGAGTGTTTTCGGGCAAGGCAGCGAGTTTTCGTTTGTTCTAACATTGCCAAGATCAAGTGTTGAAGAATTGGCAGAGTTTAAAGCCCAAGAGCTGCAACTGGATTACCAGATAGAGTTCAAAGGTCAAAAGGTATTGCTCGTTGAAGATAATGAGTTAAATCAAGACTTAGCCTTGGCATTCTTCACCCGCTCTAATCTGAATGCCGACTTGGCAGAGAATGGAAAAGAGGCACTGGAGTTAGCTCAAAGCAACGAATACGAGATGATCTTTATGGATCTGCAAATGCCGATCATGGATGGTTTCGAATCTACACGTTTGATTCGTGAGTTTGATAAAGATGTACCAATTATTGCGATGTCGGCCAATGTGTTTGCTGATGCCAAACAGCGAGCGCGAGAGGCTGGAGTCACGGACTTCTTGGATAAGCCAATTATCATCGATAAAGCCACCTCTTTGATTACGAAATACATCGTGCCAGAGGTTCTGGTTGAAGGTAAAGCGTCATCAGAGTCGCCTTTAGTTAGGGTGCAAGATAGCAGCTCTAACAGTTCGACATTAAGCTCTGATACTCTGATGGTTCTCCCTGTTTTCTCATTGCCAAGGTTCGGTCAGCTGACTCATCATGATGTGAAACTTCAAGAGAAGATGCTTGGTAGATTCTGCCAAGGGGCGCCTGACATTATGTCGGATACCTTCGACAACCTAGTGCAAGATGAATGGGTGACGTTAGAGCGGAACCTACATACGTTAAAAAGCATGGCGGCTTCTATTGGCGGGTTGCAATTGGCTGAACAACTCGGTGGTCTTGAAAGCAAAGCGCATAACAAGGCGTGTGATGAGCAGGATCTTAAACAAGCTGAGCTTGGGTTAATCGAATTGATCAAAACGGTAGAGAGCAGCTTTGATGGCTCTGGTGCTCAAGGTGTTGAAACGGCATGTACTCAAGAAACTGAGGTGAGAAGCGCTGATGCATCGAATTCGCCTAATATCACTCAAGAGCAGCGTGCTAAGTTGTATTCGCTGTTGGATGCTTATGATAACGATGCGACCCAATACGTGACTGAATTACTGGCACAGTATCCATATTCAGCAGTTCTTAAAGATGTCCAAAGTGCGTTAGATAATTACGACTTTGAACGAGCCAAAGAGGTTCTGAGTGCTTCTGAGTAGCTGTCTTTTGAACATCACTCCAACATTAAAGCCTTTAGCTCTTGCTGCGAAATAACGAACTAGCTAAAGGCTTTACTTCTTTCTGTGTCTCGGATTAATTACTGACGTGTTGTTTGATTAGATCGATAAGGGTGTTGTATCTGTGCGGCAGTTTTCGATTTCTTTTCTGAACCAAATACAGTGTTTCTTCAACCTTCACTTTAGGTGGCACAACATGCAACTTCTCTTTGTCTGGAAAGTTTTCGACAGCCCCTGCGGGTAACACGGTGAACCCAAGCCCTTTTGATACGGGTAATAGAATTTGGTGGAGTTGATTAATGTAGCCAGACTTCGGGATCTCATTGATGTTGATGTTCGCTAAATCTTTATCTCCGCATAGGTCAAAATACAAAGACAGGTAATGAGCAGAGTCTGGATGGGCTATGAGGCCGATATTGTGCAGAGCTTCAGGGGTAATCTCTAAGTTAGCAAGACTATGATGGACGATTAAGCACAGCGCCTCATTACCAATAACTTGGCTCTGATAATAGCTGTCATTGGGTGAATGTCTGACGATTCCAATATCGGTGGTGCCTTGGATTAGGTCGTTCAATATCTTTTTGTTCGGTGCCGCTTCTAGGTTGATGCTCAGGTCTTGATGTTGCTGCTGCAGTTCAAGAAGCTTGGGATACAGACGCAAAGAGAGTGAACCCGAACAGGATAGATGACATTGCCCAGAATAAGGATTGTCGAAACTCAGAGATTCGAATAAATCTTCTTGGTCTTTTTCCAGTTTAAGAGCGTAGCGATACATAATCCGACCTTGTTCGGTCAGTTCGAAACTCTTATTTTCTCTCGATAACAAGTCACAGTTACAAGCTTGCTCAAGCTTTTTGATGTGTTGGCTAACGCCAGGCTGTGTCATATACAGCTTTTCTGCAGTTTGGGTGAAATGACCAACTTCAACCAGAGTCTTAAATGTATTGAGCCAAAGTGGATTAATCATACTCACCTTTAAATGCTAAAGCCTATAAATAACAGAAAATTATTATTATCTTAAGTAATGATAATTTCAACTCTAGCGTCTTAAGTAACGCTAATCAAAGTCATATGGTGGTAACTATTGATATTGGCCTATTGGCCGCTTTGTAGAGTTGCTATGAGTAACAAAGTGTTGCGACTTTGTTGATTATTTGGTCTATTGACCAACTGTGCTCATATTTAGGAACGAAGATGAATAGAAATGTTTGGCTGCTCTCACTGTGTCAGGCCTTGCTGATGACGGGTAACATATTACTGATCTCGGTGATTGGCTTGATCGGCAAGCAGATTGCGCCCAGTGTCAGCATGATTACTTTGCCTGTTGCGCTGCAATTTTTGGGTTTAATGGCAGCCACTATTCCTGCGTCTCTAATTTCAGGCAAGTTAGGGAGAAAGCGAGGATTTAGCATTGGTAATGTGGTTGGCATTACAG
Organism: Vibrio sp. 10N.222.49.A3; assembly: GCF_041475145.1. Taxonomy (NCBI): domain Bacteria; kingdom Pseudomonadati; phylum Pseudomonadota; class Gammaproteobacteria; order Vibrionales; family Vibrionaceae; genus Vibrio; species Vibrio sp. 10N.222.49.A3. Next base: position 1,044 of record NZ_JBFRVM010000005.1, on the reverse strand, counting down.
GGGCGAGCCTTGCCACTTACGCACTGTCTCAGCAAAATTTCTATCTGTTTTGTTTCGCCACGTTCTTACTTGGGATAGGCATAGGTTTTGGCACGCTTTATCGCTTTGCTGCAATCGAGGTGTGTGATGAAAATGCCCGTCATCGAGCGATATCTATATCGATGGCTGGTGGCGTGTTGGCGGCGGTACTCGGGCCAAACTTGGCGATTATGTCTCAACAATGGTCAGCAGATGGCTTGTACATTGGTGCTTTTGCTTCTTTGATTGGGTTGAATATTCTTGCGTTACTCATTTTACAAACCATTCAGTTTCCTAAAGTCTCTTTTAATAGTCAGGCTCCCAAAGCCGATCCTTTAGGCGTAATCGTTAAAGCACCGAACTTTATTGGCGCTGTGTTTGCGGCCATGGTTGCTTACGCCGTGATGAACATTTTGATGACGGCAACACCATTGGCGATGATTGGTTGCGGATTCGATTTTACTAAAGCTGCTGGTGTGATTGAGTGGCACGTATTGGGTATGTTTGTGCCTGCATTCTTTACGGGTTCCCTCATCGAGAAGTTTGGTTCAAGAATGATGATCCTTGCAGGTGGCGTGTTATTTGTGGTGAGTATTGCCATCAATATCCATGGCGTGTCAATTTGGCACTTTAGAGCGGCTTTGGTTGTGCTTGGTGTGGGTTGGAACTTTATGTTCATCGCTGCAACAGGCTTATTTAGCCAGTCGTATCAAGCTCAAAATAAAGCCAAGGCACAAGCGTTCAATGAATTTGTTGTGTTTGGTTGCGTAACTGTCACGGCGCTACTGTCTGGTTGGTTGGAGTCAACAGTAGGTTGGCAAAACCTTAACGTTTACGTTTTACCATTCGTTTTGGCCGTAATTTTGTTGTTTGCATTCAGTGCGCGTAAATCACGCATTCAAAAGCAGCCCGTGTAATGGTTCATCGAATGGTGGTTCAGCAAGTTTTTTACTGTGACTAAACCCCTAGTATCTTAAATTGCGACCAATAAAAAGCCCTACCGAATCGGTATAATGCCGATCGTTT
>NZ_JBFRVM010000004.1:0-24089 GCF_041475145.1 Vibrio sp. 10N.222.49.A3 | reverse complement strand
ACTGCTGGTGCGGATCAAACCTTCCAATGATTCTTGTGTAAAAGCAATTGCGTTATTTAGGTCACACCAACGAAGGTATTGAGACAGTCTAGTATAGGTATTATGTAGAGAGTGATGACTATCTCCTTCTTCAATCTTTTCAACAAAGCGATCTTTGATTTGATGCACAAAGCCTTCACGGTCAGCATATTCAAATTGACCGCCTTGATGTAATGCTTTTGTGGTAGGAAAGTGCTTAATTAGAAAGCGATTAAAGTCAGCAAGGTTGTTAGCTTCAGTTTTTAACTGGAAACAAAGATTCGAATCCCAGCCGTGGAGGTATGAAACATTATCACTCATCCTCACCACCTAGCGCTTCGTGCATGATGCTATCTAAAATGCCAAACTTCACTTTGAACGCTTCTTTGCGTTGCAAATAACGCAGATATTTCCAAGTTGTTGATTCGTTTCTATGCCCCATCCAGCCCATTAAAAGCTCCATACACTCTGTTGGAGTTAGTCCAGCCTCAAGCAAGTCATTTAGTCGGTATGTACCATAGGTTGAGCGTAGGTCATGGAAACGATGAATAAAGGAAGGGGAGGTTTTCTTGATGGAGGTTCTAAGTTCTGTCCACCTTGCTTCAATTGATTTAGCTGTAACGGGATTTCCTTGCTCACTTACAAAAAGAGGCTCATGACGCTCACACAGTTCAAGCCTTTCGACAGTTTCTTGCTTGAGTGAGGACTTATCTTCGGGCAATGATTCTAATTGGGCATTGAGTTTGTTTAGTCGTTTGATTCTGCGTTCAGAGGTACGGTATTCATTCATTGTGGTTAGCAGCTCTGATGAGATTTCTACACGCCTTTGCTTTGAGTATTTAGTTTGAACCCCTGTCGATTGAGGGGATAAAACTATCTCGTAACGATGCTCACTTTCAATCAAGGGTGTTGCGGTATCAAGTGCATTCAGGGAGAGCGTTGCCACTTCTTGAATTCGCATTCCTGTATCTATGGAGATTAACACTTGCAAGCGTAATTCTTCGGATGCGTTAGGAAGGTGCTGTGTCAGAATGCTAAGTGACTCTTGAGCTAGTGGAGATAAAGGTCGAATGTTCTTACTACTTGCATCCTTGGGTACTTTTATTCGTAAATCACTCGTTTCAACGGTAAACGTTGGTGATATGTGCGCTAACATCCCAGTGCTTTGAACGGATACAAACTCCATCTTAAATGGTGCTTCTTTCTCGTTCTTGATTTTTAAGTAACCATCATGCATTAACCATTTGTAGTAGTTTACAATCTGATTCATTCGCACGCTGGCTGTACTGTGTGCTAATTCACCGTTCTTGATTTGCTTTAACAGGTGAGAGCGAAAAAGGTAAGTTGGTTTTAGTCTTTTGATAGGAGGGAATGAATCCCATACCAACCCTTTATCTTCAAGGAACTGGTAGTAAGCCTGTAATGCTTGAGCACAGGGTGAAAGGTCTTTAGCTGCTTTGATAGATTTCAGATAAAAGAAGTAGCTGTTCGCTTCGTGGTTGAATGAACCATCTAGATTGAAGAGTGTAGGCAGTGAGCCAACATTGCCCTTGAGGGGAGTGCAGTCGCAGATGTCATTACTGACTGATAATTCTGTCTGTTTATAGACATTGCTTGATTGTATGAGATACATAAATTCACCTAGAAAACCCCTGACCGTACATACAGCATAGTCAGGGGGTGGTTATTTTCCAGATTTATTTATGTGTGTAAGTTGCTTTTCCTACACTAACCCGTCATGGTAACGAATTCTTCTGAGCCCGTTGGGTGAATTGCCACAACAGAGTCGAAGTCTGCTTTGGTTGCGCCCATCTTCATTGCAACACCGAAGCCTTGAATCATTTCATCGACAGTGAAACCGATACCGTGTAGGCCAACTACAGTCTCTTCTTCGCCAGCACACACTAGCTTCATCTTACAAGGTTGACGGTGCTGAGTGACAGCAGTGTACATTGCAGTAAAACCAGACGTGTATACCTTGATGTTGTCTTTGCCGTATTGCTCTTCAGCTTCTTGAGTCGTTAGACCAATAGTGCCGATAGGTGGGTGGCTGAATACAACAGTAGGAACGAGCGTGTAGTCCATCTTTGCGTTTGTTTGACCGTTGAATAGACGCTCAGAAAGCTGACGACCGGCTTTAACAGCAACAGGTGTTAGTTCGATACCGCCTTCCATGATGTCGCCTACACAGTAGATACCAGGAACGTTGGTTGCTTGGAACTCGTCTACTTTGATGTAGCCACGGTCGTTAGTTGCAACGCCAGTTGATGCTAGGTTGATAGCGTCAGTGGCTGGGTGACGGCCGATAGCCCAGATTAGGTGGTCAACGTTTTGAGTGTTGCCGTTCTCTAGGTGCAGAGTCAGCGTACCATCTTCTTCTTTCACTACTTCTTTAGGAACAGAGTGCGTGTGAAGTGTTGGGCCTTCCGCTTCCATTACTTCAACCAGTGTTTCTACGATCATTGGATCGAAGCTACGTAGTGGTGACTCTTTACGACAGAACAGGTGTGTTTCTGTGCCAAGTGCACTTAGTACGCCTGCGATTTCTACTGCGATGTAGCCCGCGCCGATAACAGCAACACGTTTAGGTTGCTCCATCAGCTCGAAGAAACCGTTTGAGTCGATACCGTGCTCTGCGCCAGGGATGTTTGGAATGGTTGGACGACCACCCACTGCGATCAGGATGTGATCCGCTGTGTAGTGCTCACCGTTCACTTCAACAGTCTTCTCATCGACAAACTTAGCAAAGCCTTTGATTACGTTTATTTTGTTGTTACCAAGAACACGATCGTAAGATTGGTGGATACGACCAATGTACGCTTGGCGGTTTTCAACCAGTTTGCCCCAGTTGAAGCCTTTTACGTCAACGTCGAAGCCGTAGTCTTTTGAATATAGGTTGATCGCTTCAGCAACTTGAGCACCGTGCCACATAACCTTTTTAGGAACACAACCAACGTTTACACAAGTACCACCAAGGTCTTGAGCTTCGATAAGTGCAACTTTTGCACCGTGCATTGCTGCGCGGTTAGCTGATGCGATGCCGCCTGAACCGCCGCCGATACAGATGTAATCAAAATGAGTCGCCATTACTTTCTCCATTTATTGAAGGCTGTGGGTACAGTGAGTGCACTGAACACCTACGTCCTATAGATTCTTAAATTGTCTAATTATTATATTGAGGGCAGATTGGTTGAACTCAATCTCCCTGTTTAAAATTTATTCGTGTACGTCACAATCTGCTGAATATTCGTCAGAGCATGACGTTAAGTTCGAGATTACTCGGGTACGATCCACTCTACTTTGAAGTGACCGGTTGCCGGCGCAATTGCTTCCTTCAAGAATGGAAGAATTTCGTTCATTTGGCTTTCTAGCTTCCAAGGTGGGTTGATAACAATCATGCCTGATGCCGTCATACCACGCTCGTTGGTGTCTGGTGATACGCCAAGTTCGATTTGTAGAATCTTGTTGATGCCTAAGCCTTCAAGGCCTTCGATCATATCTTCGATATCACAGCGATTTACCACTGGGTACCAAATTGCGTAGATACCAGTTGCCCAGCGCTTATGGCTTTGAGCAATCGCAGTCACAACATCACGATACTCTTTTGCCAGCTCGTAAGGTGGATCGATAAGAACCAAACCACGACGTTCTTTAGGTGGCAGACTGCCTTTTAGGCGTTGGAAGCCATCTTCTTTGTAGATAGATACCTGACGATCGCGGTGGAACTCTTGCTCAAGCAGCGGGTGATCGGCTGGGTGAAGCTCAGTTAATACCATGCGGTCTTGATCACGCAGGTGTGCACGTGCAACACGTGGTGAACCTGGGTAGAAACGCAGTTTTTCGCCATTGTTGAGTGCAGAGATAGACTCAAGGTAGCTTTGAATGTCTTCAGGAAGTTCTGTTTGTGCCCAGACGCGTGCAATACCTTGTTTGTATTCGCCCGTTTTTTCAGACCATTCATGCGTTAAGTCGTAACGACCTACACCAGAGTGAGTGTCATGGTAAACAAAAGGCTTATCCTTTTGTTTCAAAGAATTAAGAATAAGGCTCTGTACGATATGCTTTACTACGTCGGCATGGTTGCCCGCGTGGAAGCTGTGGCGATAACTTAACAAATTAAACTCTCGTAACACTCTCGAATTAGAGTGTGGTTAGTGTAGGTGGGGTTAGTTTGACTATTATAACCCCCAATGGACCATAAATTCTCGAACAATTCAGGAACAGTCGCGAGCAATATGCAGTTAGTTATTGGTTCTACTATTGAAATTTGCCTTGTTGGGCACTATCTAATAACTATTCGCAGGTGATTTTTTAGGGTGACCCTGAGCCTGATGACTGTAAGACGACCTCATTACAAAAAAGACGAAAGTCTCTAAAGCCAAAGGAATGTTTATATGTCTAATCCGCTATTAACCTTCACGGATTTACCTCCGTTTTCACAGATCAAACCTGAGCACGTTAAGCCAGCGGTTGAGCAAGTGATTGAAGAGTGTCGCAACAAGATAGAACAAGTACTTGAAGGTAATACTTCACCAAGCTGGGACAACCTCGTTGCTCCAATTGAAGAAGTGGATGATCGTTTAGGCCGTATTTGGTCACCTGTAAGCCATATGAATTCTGTGATGAACAGCGACGAACTGCGTGACGCTTATGAGAGCTGCCTGCCTGTACTTTCTGAGTACGGCACGTGGGTCGGCCAACACAAAGGTTTGTTCGAAGCGTATAAAGCGATCAAGGCGAGTGAGGCATTCTCGGCATTAGACCAAGCTCAACAGAAAACCATTACCGACGCACTGCGTGACTTTGAATTATCAGGCATTGGCTTACCCGCAGACGAGCAGCACCGCTACGGCGAGATCAGCAAGCGCCAGTCTGAGCTAGGTTCTCAATTCTCAAACAACGTGCTTGATGCAACCATGGGTTGGAGCAAGCAGATCACAGACGTCGCTGAACTGGCCGGTATGCCTGAATCAGCACTGGCGGCAGCACAAGCCGCGGCACAAGCTAAAGAGCAGGAAGGTTATCTACTGACTCTGGATATCCCATCATACCTGCCTGTGATGACCTACTGTGATAACCAAGAACTACGTAAAGAGCTGTACGAAGCTTACGTAACTCGCGCTTCAGATCGCGGTCCAAATGCTGGCAAGTGGGACAACACTGAGATCATCACAGAGCAACTTAAGCTGCGTCATGAGATCGCACGCATGCTTGGCTTTAGCACTTACAGCGAAAAATCTCTGTCGACTAAGATGGCAGAAACGCCAGACCAAGTACTTGGTTTCCTTAACGACCTAGCAGTAAAAGCTAAACCACAAGGTGAGCGCGAAGTCGAAGAGCTACGTCAGTTTGCTGAGAAAGAGTTTGGTGTCTCTGAGCTAAACCTGTGGGACATCGCTTATTACAGCGAGAAACAAAAACAGAACCTCTTTGAAATCTCTGATGAAGAGCTTCGTCCATACTTCCCTGAGTCGAACGCAGTGTCTGGTTTGTTCGAAGTACTAAACCGTGTGTTTGGTATGTCTGTGACTGAGCGTGAAGGTGTGGATACATGGCATGATTCAGTGCGCTTCTTTGACATCTTTGATGCGACAGGTACATTGCGCGGTAGCTTCTACCTAGATCTATACGCACGTGAACACAAACGTGGTGGAGCTTGGATGGATGACTGTCGTGGTCGTCGCATTACTCAATCTGGCGATCTACAAACACCAGTCGCTTACCTAACGTGTAACTTCAACAAACCAGTCGGTGATAAACCAGCATTGTTTACTCACGATGAAGTGGTCACTTTGTTCCACGAATTTGGCCACGGTATCCACCATATGTTAACGCAAGTAGAAGCGGGCGCAGTTGCGGGTATCAATGGTGTGCCTTGGGATGCGGTTGAATTGCCAAGTCAGTTCCTAGAAAACTGGTGTTGGGAAGAGGAAGCGCTGTCGTTCATTTCTGGTCATTTCGAAACGGGTGAAGCGCTACCAAAAGAGATGCTAGAGAAAATGCTAGCGGCGAAGAACTTCCAATCTGCGATGTTTATCCTGCGTCAGCTAGAGCTTGGCCTGTTCGATTTCACACTGCACACTGAATACGATCCAGAAGTCGGTGCTCGCGTACTCGAAACGTTAGCCGACGTGAAGTCTAAGGTATCGGTATTGCCAAGCCTTGATTGGAACCGCTTCTCGCACAGCTTTGGGCATATCTTTGCTGGTGGCTACAGCGCAGGCTACTACAGCTACCTATGGGCAGAAGTATTGTCTGCAGATGCGTTTTCTGCATTTGAAGAAGAGGGTATCTTCAACACTGAAACCGGTAATCGCTTCCTGAACAACATCCTTGAGATGGGCGGCAGTGAAGAACCAATGGAGTTGTTCAAACGCTTCCGTGGTCGTGAGCCTCAAATCGATGCGATGCTTCGTCATGCGGGTATCAGCGCGTAATTGCTATCATTTCCGTAACTGCGGTAGTTGCTTAGCTCTATTGCGAGTTAATAGAGAAAAGAGCCTCCTTGTGAGGCTCTTTTTGTATCGATTTATCAAATGACTATGGATTCACATTGCGGTTGATAGGGTTCTGCAATGAAATCAATGTCTCAGTTGATTGAACCTCGTCAATCGCCTGCAATTTATCAATCAGTACGAACTGCAACTCTTCGATCGATTTACACATCAGTTTAACGAAAATGTTGTAGGCGCCAGTGGTGTAGTAAGCCTCAACCACTTCATCTAATGCATTAAGCTTGGCAATGGCTGAGTGGTAGTCGCGAGCTGCGTTAAGGTTGATACCAATAAAACAACACACGTCGTAACCAAGCTTCTTGGTGTTTACCACAACCTCGGTTCGCTCAATAATGTCGGCCGATCTCATCTTTTCGATACGAACGTGAATCGTCGCGGGGCTGACATCGAATTTCTTTGCCATTTCAGCATAAGGCGTGCGCGCATCTTCCATTAAGGTTTTGAGAATGGCACGGTCTAGATCATCCAGACGAGCTGTAGTTGTGGACATGCATAATCCTTAGGGTGAATAAAAAACATACCGGCTTTAGTACACATCATAGCCAAGGGTGATAATATTAGCAGCAACTATAGTGTTAGGGTGAATTCAGTGCGATTTTCGTTGTTTTTGATTGTTATGTGTTGGAGTGCTTTTGTTTCAGCTCAAACAAAAGATGTGTTGGTTATTCACTCTTATCATCAGGGTTTTTTCTGGACTGATGATTTCCACAAAGGATTATCAGAAGAACTGGACCGTGATCGACTATCGTATCGAGTTGTTTATTTGGATAGTAAACGAACTCAAAACCCAGAATACTTAGAGCGCGTTTATCAGCTTTATCACACCAAGTTGATGCATGAAGAATTTGCTGCGGTTGTGGTCAGTGACAATAACGCCCTTAATTTAATGAAGCGCCTTGCGCCCGATCTCAAAGATACGCCAGTAATCTTTGGTGGCATCAACAATTTCTCCCCTGAAATGATTGAAGGTTTGAACGCGACGGGCATTACTGAAGATATTGATTTATTGGGTAATATTGAGCTAATTAAGCGCCTTCAAACAAACGTAAAGAAGATATACATTGTTACTGACCATTCAGTAACAGGTGAGGCTATCCGCTCACAAATTGATCGTTCTATTGAGGCTCACCCCAACTTTTCCGATTTGCTGGAGCACTATGTGCCTGACTCTTACCAAGAGTTAATTGCGTTTTCTCAGCGAACCGATCTAGATCAGAGCTTACTCTTTTGGGCATATTATCGCGATGCTAAAGGTAACGTGAGTAGCGTTGAAGACTGGCGACAATTGAACATTAAAACCCAAATGCCACTGTATATGGTGCACGATTTGGGGTTGGGTTTTGGGGCGATAGGCGGTGTTATTCAAAGTGGTGAAACGCAAGGTCGAGATACGGGACGTGTTTTACTAAAGGTATTAGCAAACCCAAATGAACCTCTGCCTTTAGTCGCACCTGGCGCATCGGAAATTAAACTCGACTACCAACAGATGTCACGCTGGGGGCTGGGAACTGAGAATGAGGCTTCAATTACTTTTCTCAATAAGCCTCAGTCATTCTTGGTGCGTTATCACGATGAAATTCGAACAATAGGTTTGCTGTTTCTGGTTATGTCGTGTGTTATTGCGACCTTGGTTTACTACCTCAACCGCCTCAAGAAAAGTGAGCGTGCTAGCCGACAAAGCCAGCTGTTACTGGAGTCGATATTCGATCAAAGTCTACAGTACATGGGTATTCTTGATAAAGGCGGTGTACTGCTGTCGAGCAACAGTAAGCTGCATGAGCTTCTTTATAATCAAGGTTATAAATTAGGAACACCTCTCCAAGAATATTGGGAGGATGCCGCTGGCGAAGCGCTGAAGGAGTATTTTGCAGAAAGGGATGATTATCCAACCCTACGATTTGAGGCGGAGGTATGGTGCCGTGATCGTGGTGGAATGGTGCTAGATATCTCTTTAAAGCCGATGCCGAGCAGTGAAGAGGACACCATTCAGTTCTTATTTGAAGCTCGTGATGTTACCTCACGAAAGCTTGCTGAGAACAAATTATTCCAACGTGAAGCGAATCTCAAACTGTATTACGACAAGCAGCCGGTGATGATGATTACACTGGATGTCAATAATCGCATTCAGCAAGTGAACCAGTTTGCTGAAGAATTACTAGGTTATCCACTTGATCTGCTTTTGGGGCATCGCCCTAGAGAATTTTATGTGGATGAGAACGCGATGATTCCTCGTCATATCTTGTTGCAACCACAGCACAAAATTCGCGGCGTGTGGCGTCGTGATATCGAGTATCGTCATGCGGACGGTAGAACGATCTGGATTCGTGAAAATATTCGTCCATTGGTCGACTCGGGTCAGCTGTTGATTGTGGGAGAGGATATTACTGAAACCCGCGAACTTTCTGAAAAGTTAGAATACCAAGCGCGTTATGACCTGCTTACAGACACTTTCAACCGCAACCACTTTGAGCAAGAGCTACAAAAGGCGCTGAAAGAGGTCGAGAGTCATATGAGAACTCATGCGATGTTGTTCTTAGATTTGGACCAATTGAAAGTATTGAACGATACTGCTGGGCATGAAGCGGGTGATGCCGCGATCTTATTTAGCGCTAATCTGATAGAAGATGTGCTTCCTTACAATGCTGTGTTAGCTCGGATGGGGGGAGATGAGTTTGCGGTATTAATCAAAGACTGTACTGAGCGAGATGCTGTCAATGTCTGTCACAGTATTATATCGATGATGAGTGAGAATCCATTCTTATGGGGTGATATTCACCTCAATCTTACTTGTTCTATCGGAATTCGATTGATTGACCATACTGCCGCTTCATCACAAATGGTGCATGCACAGGCGGATGCCGCTTGCCATGCCGCTAAAGAGGAAGGGCGAAATCGTTATCACCTTTATCATCTAGATGATGAAGATCTGCGCCGTCGCCATTTAGAAATGGAATGCGTTAACTTGGTACACGAAGCCTTAGCCAATGATCGCTTGGAGTTATTTGCCCAACGTATTCTTGGCCTAGAGGAAAATAGCAACAAAATGCACTTTGAGATACTGGTGCGGATCAAGAACGTCCAAGGTGAGTACATTTCACCGGGGATCTTCATGCCAGCTTCCGAGCGCTATAACATCGCGCATTTGATTGATCGCCAAGTCGTCAGTCAGACGTTGAATTGGTTGGAGCAACGCCCACATCTAGTTGATGATTTAGGGATGTGTTCGATAAACCTTTCTGGTCACTCGATGGGTAACCGAGAGTTTGTTGAATTCTTGATTGAAAGTTTGGCGAACTCATCAGTGCCTTGCCATAAGATTTGTTTAGAGATCACTGAAACGGCCGCCATGAGTAATATGAAGCAGGCAATCAACTTCTTTACTCGAATTAAAGAGCTCGGCTGTTTGATTGCTCTGGATGATTTTGGTTCAGGCTTGTCGTCATTCGGATATCTGAAGGCATTACCTGTTGATATTGTGAAAATTGATGGCCTGTTTGTGCGTGATATTGATGTTAACGAGATGGACTATGTGATGGTTCGTTCGATCAATGATTTAGCGAAGCAGATGGGCAAGCACACGGTAGCTGAGTTTGTTGAAAATACTCAGGTTCTCGATAAGTTGATTGAACTCGGTGTTAACTACGCTCAGGGCTATGTTATTGGCCGACCGAAGCCACTGGCCGAGCTTGTTGAAGAGTTAAGGCAAGAACGAGAGATAGAGTAATTGGTTTAGGTAAGCCGACCGAGCTGTGAATACTTTTCACCGCTAATATGTATTGTGGAGGCAATCAGGTAAACTGGTTGCCTCTTTTATTTTGAATACCACTGTCTGTTGGAGACGACCTTGCAATTACAACTGATTTGCGAAGATGCTACCCAAATCGATCATTTAAATGACTTAGCGACCCGTTGGAATTTATCTCATGATGAAAGTAGCGAGTTTGCTTTGGTACTGACTCGCGAGCGACTTGAGCTACGTAAAGTCGATGAACCTAAGCTTGGCGCTATTTTTGTTGATTTAGTCGGAGGCGCAGTCGGTCACAGACGTAAGTTTGGTGGTGGTAAAGGTCAGGCAATTGCTAAGGCGGCAGGTCTAAACAAAGGCGCAACGCCAACTATTCTTGATGGTACAGCAGGCTTAGGGCGTGACGCATTTGTATTGGCTTCGTTGGGCTGTAAAGTGCAGATGGTAGAGCGACATCCAGTTGTGGCTGCATTATTGGATGACGGCCTGCAGAGAGCACAAAAAGACCCAGATATCGGCGGTTGGGTTAGCGAACGTATGAAGTTGATTCACGCTTCAAGTCACGACGCGCTGGATAAACTTAGCAACGACCCTAACTTCGAACAGCCTGATGTGGTGTACCTCGATCCTATGTACCCACATCCAGAGAACAAGAAGAAGTCGGCTTTGGTTAAGAAAGAGATGCGAGTATTCCAATCTTTGGTTGGCGCCGATCTGGATGCCGATGGCTTGTTTGAGCCTGCGATGAAGCTGGCAACGAAGCGCGTTGTGGTCAAAAGACCGGATTACGCAGCATGGTTAGACGAGCAAAAACCGAGCATGGCAATCGAAACTAAAAAGAACCGTTTTGATGTGTATGTGAAAGCATCAATGACTTAATTGAAGCATCAATAACTTAGATACACACTAAGAAAATTTCCCGTCATAAATACGATAAATCACCATTTAACACTTGCGATAGTCGCGTTACGGATGTATATCTAACTAAGAATCATTATTATTCTTAGCTGGAGTTGTAGCATGGCTAAACGCTTTTGTAAGTTAAACCGTCGAGATATCACTGAACACCTAGGAGAGATCCACAGCTTGGTTACTGAACCTAAATTTGTGTGTCGTTCTTGTGCGCGTTCTTCGGCGGATCAAGCGAACCTATGCAAACCAACCGCAATTCCACCTCTTGGCTGTCAAAATAAACCCGTTGAAGAAAAAGCCGCATGCGGCCTACTAGCGGAAACATTACCTGCACCAGAGTTATCGCTTGCGGAAATCAGCGAGACAATTGAGCCGAGCGTACAAATGTTCGATCCAGCCGCTGCTGATATTGCCCCTAATGTTGTAGATAAAAATGCATCACAGAAAAAAGCCAAACTGAAAAAACGAATCGCTAATGCGAGTGGTGATGAAAAAGCCGACCTCAAGCGAGCGAAGAAAGCGGCTAAGAAACAAGAGAAGTACAACAAAAAGCTCGCGAAGATGATTAAGAAGCAGCAAAAACTGTTTAAGAAAAGTCAAAAACTGGAAAGTCACCTTGAACGTATCAACCTACAACTTGATGACGTCGCTTTCACTGAAACTAAGACTCAGGTAGTGAGCCATAGTCACATTCACTGAAACTGGTACGGATAACTTATTGCTACAACGATAATTTAAAAAGAGCGACCTAAGGTCGCTCTTTTGCTTTTTGGGGTTATCCGAGCCAATTCATTTAGCTCAGTTCATTTAGCTTAGTTTAGTTCGCTTCGCTCAGTGAAAGCGGTTAGGCGTTGCTTGTGGATCTCGCAACACGCTTTTTCACCCATGTTTCGTTGACGAACAGAGAGAACAAGATAACCGCGCCGCCAATGGCCAATCGAACCAAGTCGACGTCTCTGTTCCAAATCAGGATGTTTACTACAAGGCCAGCTGGAACTAAGGCGTTGTTCATTACAGCCAGTGCACCAGCATTCACCATGCATGCACCTTTATTCCACATAAAGTAACCTAACCCCGAAGCAATCAAGCCAAGGTAAATCAGGATGCCCCATTGAAGCGTGGTTGTTGGCAGCTTCTCAGGGTTACCTAAGAGTATGAAAGCAACCGAAGCGACGCATAACGCACCCAAATAGAAGTAACCAAATACTGTGCGCTGAGGTAACTCTGTCGATTCCTTCTCCATCACTACTTTGTAAGCAACTTGGCCGATAGCAAAGCACAGGTTTGCACCTTGGACTACGAGGAAACCGACTAAAAAGTTTTCGTTGATACCCGCGAATTTAATGAATACAGCGCCCAATACAGCAATCGCCGCTGTCACTAAATACCACGGAGAGAATTGTCCTTTGAGGAAGTCATAAATAAGCGTGACGTAAATTGGGGTAAAAACGGTAAACAGAAGGACTTCAGGAACGGATAGCAGCAAGAAAGACTGGTAATAGAAGCAGTACATCAGCCCAAGCTGGATACCACCAATAGCCATCAACTTAGCGATCAGCTTACGCGAGATACCTCGAAACTTCAGGAAAGGAAGAAATACAATGCCAGCAAGGGCAACACGCATTAATACAGAGAACCAAGAATCAACCTGACCAGCAAGGTACACGCCGATCAGGCTAAAAGAGAAGGCCCATAAGAGGGTAACACTAGCTAAATAGCTCATATAAAAACTTCGTTAATAAGATATGAGCTGTATGTTACCTAACCTTAATTCATTAGTCTTCTGAATCTCTTAGAGGCACGACCAGCATATCAACCGGCGAGGCATTGATCAGTTGTCGTGTTGAAGAGAGCAATTTGCTCCAGAAGTCTTGATGGTGCCCACAAACCACTAAATCAACATTGAATTCATTGATGGTGTCACACAGTTCATGACTCAGGTCGCCGCTGCCCACTAAGGTGTGGGTAATCGGGTATTGAGCGTGTTCTGCAAAATTTTGTAGCTGAACTCGAGATGCTTCCATCGCGTTGTGCTGGGTTTCTGCCATGTTGATATCAATAAGGCCGGTATAGAGCTCTGCATAATTAATATCGATATGGATAAAAGAGACTTTGGCTTCCAATGGCTTAGCCAATGCTACCGCTTTATCCACAAGTAATTTGCTGTCATCTGATAAATCGACTGCGACCAAAATATGTTTGTAACTCATATCGCTACCTCTTCTATTCATTGCCTAACTAAAGACTAGCACTATGCAATCCCTTTTTTTGCTGAAGTGATCTCATATCCACTGTCTTGCGTAATGTTTGCTCGAAATATTGGTTAACTAATGGCCTGCGAGATATTCATAAAATAGTGATATAGTAGAGAAAACTGAAGATGTAATTAGGAGTCTTAAATGCTATCAAAAACTATGGTAGAGCAACTGAACGATCAAATTAATCTAGAATTTTTCTCATCCAACCTATACTTACAAATGAGTGCTTGGTGTGAAGACAAAGGATTTGAAGGTGCAGCAGAGTTTCTGCGTGTTCATGCAGTAGAAGAAATGGAACACATGCAGCGTCTTTTTACTTACGTAAGTGAGACAGGTGCAATGCCAATTTTAGGTGCGATTGAAGCGCCAAAACATGAATTTGATAGCCTTGGGGCTGTGTTCCGTGAAACTTACGAACATGAGCAAATGATTACTCAAAAGATCAACAAACTGGCTCACGTTGCTTTCAGCACACAAGATTACTCAACCTTTAACTTCCTGCAATGGTACGTTGCAGAGCAACACGAAGAAGAGAAGTTGTTTAAAGGTGTATTGGATAAGCTAGAGCTTGTTGGTGAAGACGGTAAAGCACTGTTCTTTATTGATAAAGACCTAGCGCAATTGGCAAAAGATGGTTCATCTTCAATTATGGAAGCTCCTGCCGTTTAGGTAGTACGAGAAAGACACTGATTATCTTTTTCTTTTGAGTTTTCTTATGAAGATGTAAGGAGGAAAGGATGATCAGCGGCGACACTATTCTATTTGCACTAATGGTTGTGACTTGTGTGAACTGGGCGCGTTACTTTACTGCGCTAAGAACACTCATTTATATTATGCGAGAAGCACACCCTCTACTATATCAACAAGTAGATGGAGGTGGTTTTTTCACAACCCATGGCAATATGACCAAACAGGTTCGCCTGTTTAGTTACATCAAAAGCAAAGAGTATCACCACCATCACGACGAAGTTTTTACGTCGAAGTGCGATCGTGTAAGGCAGTTATTCATACTCTCTTCTGCCCTGTTAGGTGTAACCTTGCTGTCTTCTTTCATCGTCTAAGTCATTTAGTACGATTGAAGTAGAGCTTAGATTTTTGGTGTAAAGCTTCGGTTGTTGGTTCGCCAAGCCAAACAGTGGCTTGCTGCTGTCTGCAAATTGTACAATTGAACATCAATTGCAAAGTTTAAAATTGCCGCTAAAATAGCGAGCAATTAGTAAGGATGTGCTGTTTATGCACATCCTTTTTTATTGATGGCATTTCGAGAACAGGGCGTACTCGGGCTGCACAAGTGAAGAAAAGCAGAACCACATGAGTGAAAAATTTGATGTAATCGTAATTGGTGCGGGTGCCGCTGGCTTAATGTGTGCTGCGGAAGCGGGCAAACGCGGCCGACGAGTGCTGGTGGTTGATCATGCAAAGAAACCGGGCAGAAAAATTTTAATCTCAGGTGGCGGTCGTTGTAACTTTACTAACTATGATGTTTCAGCCAACAATTTCCTGTGTAACAACCCTCACTTCGTGAAGTCAGCTTTATCTCAATACACCAACTGGGATTTTATCTCGATGGTGAGCAAGTACGGCATTGAGTTCGAAGAGCGCGATCACGGTCAGTTGTTCTGTGTGAATGACCACACAGCAAAAGACATCGTGAGCATGCTGCTTGACGAGTGTAAGCAAGCTAAAGTCGAACAACGCTACCGTTGTGATGTTCACTCCATCGAAAAAACAGACGCTGGCTTCAAGATGCACCTCAATACCGACGAAGTTGAGTGTGACTCACTCGTTGTAGCGACAGGCGGTTTGTCTATGCCTAAGCTAGGCGCAACGCCATTTGGCTATAAGATTGCAGAGCAGTTTGGTTTGTCTGTAATGCCGACTACAGCGGGCTTAGTGCCATTCACTCTGCACAAAGAAGATAAAGAAGCTTTCGCTGAGCTTTCTGGTATCGCAATTCCTGCTGAGATCACAGCGCAAGACGGCACTTTATTTAAAGAAGCGTTGCTGTTTACGCACCGCGGCTTATCTGGTCCTTCGGTACTGCAAATCTCTTCATTCTGGAAAGCGGGTCAATCGGTTTCTATCAACCTAGTACCTGAAGTAGACGTTGCTGAACTGCTTGAAAATTCTCGCGAGAAACACCCAAATCAGAGCCTGAAAAATACCTTGGCAAAAGCACTACCAAAGCGTTTTGTGGAAGTGCTGATTGATCGTAAAGAGCTTGAAGACAAGCCGCTTAAACAGTTCAATGAAAAGCAGCTTAGTGGCATCGTTGAGCACCTAGAGAACTGGAAAATTGCACCAAATGGCACTGAAGGTTATCGAACTGCCGAAGTGACTCTAGGCGGAGTGGATACTGATCACCTATCTTCGAAAACCATGGAGTGTAAGAGTGTGTCTGGCCTCTATTTCATCGGTGAAGTAATGGACGTAACGGGTTGGTTAGGGGGCTATAACTTCCAATGGACGTGGTCGTCTGGTTGGGTTGCAGGCCAAAACGTATAGCACAGTGGCGATGGCTAAGCTTATTCATTTAGAACATTTTCAGTCAGTAGAAAGAATGACTTCGTCACAAATGATAAAGATTATAAATGATTGATGTTTTAATTATTTAAATGAGGGGTTTGCAATGAATCAGACAAAAGTAAAAAGCATTCTATTGGCAGCAGGAGCGATGAATGTTGGTGCTGTTTTACTGTTTTCACGCTTTTTTACGAATAGTGCCATTAACGAAGCCGATCCCGTAGTAATGTCCAACTTTGGACTGATTATGATCGTCGTTTGGGGTTTTGCGTACCTTGGGGCTGCAACAATCAATGCGAACATCAAATATCTTGCTGGTGCTTTCTTTATTGAAAAGTTGGTTTATGTGGTTGTTTGGGTGAATTGGCTTTCCAATAATACGCTATCACCAGTATATGAAGCGGATACGATGGCTGGCGTGTTTTACACAATTTATGGCGTAAATGATTTTATATTTATGATCTTGTTTTTCATGATATTTAAGTCCAAATTTGATATGAAAAACAACGGTTGAATATCGAACATTGAGACTTACAACTTAATGTTATCTTACAGAAAAATGGCGAGTCATATGACTCGCCATTTTTGTATCTAACATCTAATTGAGAAAATTAGACTATATCGATAGCTTTTCGTGCTCAATCGAGTCTTTTAGCTCTTATTTACGTAGGGTTTTTCTTTGAAAACTTGATCTGTTGAATCACCAAACCAGCAATGATTAGCAGTAAGCCAAACAGTGTCGCTGGGTGAATCTCTTCGCCAATGATGGTTGAAAGTAGCATTAGCGAAATAAACGGTGAGGCAAAAATTAGGTTGCTGATACGTGCCGTATTGTTGGTTAGCTTGAGTGCTGATAGCCACAAGACAAAGGTAATGCCCATCTCGAACAGGCCAACATAAGTCACAGCCATCCAACCTTTCGCTGTGATTTGGCTAAAACTCTCGCCCTCGTAAATGGTTAAACCAATTGCGAATGGCAGTGCCACTAAGAACCCAAGCAGTACACCCTCCACAGGGTCAGCTTTATTTTTGGTATTGAGAATCCAGTAGCCTGCCCAAAGCAATGTTGAAAGCAGTGCCAGTGCCACACCAAGTGGGCTATCGAACTGCATGCCTAATACATCACCTTTGGTGGCAATGACTACTACACCCGCATAGCTGAAGGTACACGCAATCCAATCTTGTTTACGAATCTTTTGTCCCAGAAACACCGCAGCCATTAAGGTTAGCGTGATCGCCCAACTGTAGTTGATGGCTTGCGCTTGAGAAGCTGGCAGTAGGTCGTAGGCTTTGAATAGAATCAGGTAATAGGCCAGTGGGTTAACCAAACCGAGCAGTAAGTAATACCAAGGGTTTGAAAGAAACGTGGTACTCAGTTGAGAAAGCTTACCTTGAAACGCGCAAACGGCGATCAGCGCAATCGACGACACAATGCTGGCGATGGTCAGCATTTGAATCGGTGAAAACTCAGCAAGGGTCAGCTTAAAAGCAGTAGCGACTGTTGACCACAGCAATACCGCAGCAAGGCCAAAGCCCAAGGCACGACGTTCGTTCATAGCAACTCATTCTAATTTGATGGGACAGAATACGGAGCGCCTAGTCTATCTGTCGAATTTTAATACGGCAAACTGGACATTTATCCAGTATCAAAATACCATTTAATGAGTTATTTCCAATTAGGCTAAATCATTATCATGCAATGGATTATCGAACATCAGGCAACGCTTATCGCTGCAATTTCTGGCGCGCTCGTCAGCGGTGGTGTCGTGGGTTGGTGGATCAAACAGAAGTTCTCTTTTCAGCAGCGACTTCTTGAACAGCAACTAGAGTCTGATCGTTTGCTGCATGAGTCACAACAATCTCAGCTCAAATCTTCACTCGCAGAGGCACAACAAGAGCTCAATGAGTTGGATGATGATCGAGACAAAGCGGCATTTGAACTTAAGCAGGCGCATGGCAAGGTGATGGCTGCGATGGAGAAGCTGCGCTATTTTGAAGCCGTGAAGCAAGAGCGTCAGCAGTATGCCGATGATATCAATGTTCTTAAGGAGCATAAGTCTGAGTTGGAGGCTGAGCTTCGCGAGCAAGAAGCTAGGCACGACCAAGAAAATCTCGCCAACAGTGAAAAACTGCAGCTGTTAGAGCAGGCAGAGTCCCGATTGAAGCAGCAGTTTGAACTGTTAGCGAATCAACTGTTTGAGAGCAAAACCGCTAAGGTCGATCAACAGAACAAGCAAAGCCTAGAGGGTTTGTTATCACCGCTGAGAGAGCAGTTAGAGGGCTTTAAGAAGCAGGTTAATGATAGCTTCAGTCAAGAAGCCAAAGAGCGTCACACCTTAGTGCATGAGCTTAAAAACTTGCAGCGCCTCAATGAGAGCATGACGCGTGAAGCGGTTAACCTGACCCAAGCACTAAAGGGCGATAACAAACAGCAGGGGAACTGGGGCGAAGTGGTGCTGGCTCGCGTGTTGGCGGATTCTGGCTTACGAGAAGGCCATGAATATCAAACGCAGGTGAACCTGCAAAACGATGCCGGCAAGCGTTACCAACCCGATGTGATCGTGCATTTGCCACAAGATAAGCAGGTGGTGGTCGATTCGAAAATGGCTTTGGTGGCATTTGAGCGCTACTTCAACGCTGAGACCGATCAACAACGCGACGCAGCACTGCGTGATCATTTAGCTTCACTGCGAGCGCATATTAAAGGCTTGAGCCAGAAGGATTATCATCAGCTCAAAGGCATACAGAGCTTGGATTACGTGTTGATGTTTATTCCGGTAGAACCTGCGTTTCAGGTGGCGATTCAAGCCGACCCTAGCTTAGTTAAAGATGCGATGGAGCAAAACATTATCTTGGTTAGCCCAACCACCTTGCTGGTGGCACTGCGTACCATTGATAACTTGTGGCGCAACGATAGACAGAACCAGAATGCACAAATCATTGCAGAGCGGGCGAGCAAACTTTACGACAAGCTGCGCTTGTTTGTTGATGATATGGAAGGTCTTGGTAGCTCATTAGACAGAGCCAACCAAAGCTACCAAGGTGCCATGAATAAGCTGGTGACTGGTCGTGGTAATGTGATTCGTCAGGCCGAAAGCTTTAAGCAATTGGGTGTCGAGGTGAAGAAACCTATCTCGGTTGGCTTGGCGGAAATCGCTCAAAATGAGGCTTTTTCAGAAAATGCCTCCTTAGTAGAAAGACAACCCGCTGAGGATAAAGTAAACTAATCGGCCGCAGCGCCTCTAAAGAGAGAGTGTACTGTCGATGAGAACTTACCATGGTAGATAACAGCATTATGGACACAAGCGTGCAGACAAATTCAGCAGTAGAGTCCGAAACCACACACTTTGGTTTCGAAACAGTCGCGAAAGACCAAAAAGTCGCGAAAGTAGCAGAGGTATTTCACTCTGTAGCCGCTAAATACGACATCATGAATGACTTAATGTCGGGTGGTGTTCACCGCTTGTGGAAGCGATTCACGATTGATTGCAGTGGCGTGCGCCCTGGTCAACGTATCCTCGATCTTGGTGGTGGTACTGGTGACCTTACTGCGAAATTCTCGCGCATCGTTGGTGAAAAAGGCCACGTGGTTCTTGCTGATATCAACAACTCAATGCTGAATGTTGGCCGCGATAAACTGCGTGATAGCGGTATTGTTGGCAATGTACATTATGTTCAAGCAAACGCTGAAGAACTGCCTTTCCCTGACAACTACTTCGATTGCATTACCATCAGCTTCTGTCTGCGTAACGTAACCGATAAAGACCAAGCACTGCGTTCAATGTACCGCGTACTTAAGCCGGGCGGTCGTCTGTTGGTTCTTGAGTTTTCTAAGCCAGTGCTTGAGCCACTATCAAAGGTTTACGATGCATACTCTTTCCACCTATTGCCAAAAATGGGTGAGCTGATTGCTAACGATGCAGACAGCTATCGTTACCTTGCAGAATCTATCCGCATGCACCCTAACCAAGAAACCTTGGAAGGCATGATGCAAGAAGCGGGTTTTGAAAATACTAAATACTTCAACCTAACGGGCGGCATTGTTGCGCTGCACCGTGGTTACAAGTTCTAGTCGAACTTGGTAGCAGGCTCGTTGAGTGTGCTAAAAATAAGAATAAAGATAGAACGGATAGGTTAACGCTTATCCGTTTTCAAAGGTAAGGACAGTCATGCCATTTGATCCATTGGTCACCGCGGTTATTGAAACCTCTTTAAATACTTTCGTGAACGATGATCCAGCTTTGGTTCGTCGTTTGTCTCGTTTAAAGGGGCAGATCATTCAAGTTAATTTGAAAGAGCTGAATAAAACTCTCACTTTCGTTTTTAGCCAACAAATCGATGTGTTGTCTGACTACGAAGGACAACCTGATTGCTACCTATCTTTGAACCTATCGGTACTGCCAGAACTGCGTGAGCAATCGAACATCACCAAACTGATCAAGCAAGATAAGCTGATTTTAGAGGGTGATATTCAACTGGCTCAGAAATTTGCTCAGCTAATGACAGACTGCAAGCCTGACTTGGAAGAGTGGCTATCGCGAGTGACAGGCGATGTGGTTGCTCATACCTTGGTACAAGGCGTTAAGAATGTTGGCGGTCTTGTAGCTAAGCAAGCGACTAAGCATCAAAACCATCTCGCTCAGGTATTAACTGAAGAGTGGAAAATTGCACCAGTGCCATTAGAAGTGGCACATTTTTGCGATCAGGTTGATGACGTAAAAAGCTCAGCTGCACGTCTTGAAGCTAAATTGAACGCTCTGTTGGAGAAAGCATGACCCCAACAGAACTGAAACGTCTTTATCATATTATCAAGGTACAGTTGGAATACGGCCTTGATGAATTGATGCCTGAGCACCAGTTGACTAAAGCCCCTTTACTGGCGCGAAAGTCACTGTTTTGGCTCAAGAATAAGCATCAAGATAAAGAATTAGGCCACCGCTTGCGTTTAGCGTTGCAAGAATTAGGGCCTGTTTGGATTAAGTTTGGTCAGATGATGTCAACGCGTCGCGACCTATTTCCTCCTCATATCGCTGATCAGCTAGCACTATTGCAAGACCAAGTGGCGCCATTTGATGGTCAATTGGCTAAGCGAGACATGGAAAAAGCGCTCGGTGGTAGCCTAGATAACTGGTTTACCGACTTTGATATCGAGCCATTGGCTTCTGCTTCTATCGCTCAGGTGCATACCGCAAAGCTCAAGGAGAGTGGTCGCGAGATTGTTCTGAAGGTTATTCGCCCTGATATTCGCCCGGTGATTGACGCAGATCTAAAACTGATGCACCGAATGGCGCGTATAGTCGCTAAGTCGCTTCCTGAAGCACGTCGTTTGAAACCGGTTGAAGTCGTTCACGAGTACGAAAAAACGTTACTTGATGAACTAGACCTGCGCCGAGAGGCGGCCAATGCGATTCAACTACGACGTAATTTTGAAGGCAGTGAAGAGCTGTATGTTCCAGAGGTTATCCCTGATCTAAGCAGCGAAACCCTGATGGTGTCAGAGCGTATCTACGGTATTCAAGTATCCGATATTGAAACGCTAGAAGCCAACGGCACCAACATGAAATTGCTCGCGGAACGTGGCGTGACGGTATTCTTCACCCAAGTATTCCGAGACAGCTTTTTCCATGCAGACATGCACCCGGGCAACGTATTCGTTAACCCAGAGAATCCAGATAACCCTCAGTGGATTGGTTTGGATTGTGGCATTGTCGGCACGCTCAACAGTGAAGATAAGCGCTATTTAGCAGAGAACCTGTTGGCTTTCTTTAATCGAGATTATCGTAAAGTCGCCGAGCTGCACGTTGATTCGGGTTGGGTGCCACACGACACCAACGTCAATGATTTTGAGTTCGCGATCCGTATGGTGTGTGAGCCAATTTTTGCAAAACCACTTGGCGAGATCTCATTTGGCCATGTGTTGCTAAACTTATTTAATACAGCAAGACGTTTCAACATGGAGGTTCAGCCTCAGTTGGTGCTTCTGCAGAAGACCTTGTTGTATGTGGAAGGCCTAGGTCGCCAGTTGTACCCGCAGCTTGATCTGTGGGCGACGGCTAAGCCTTTCCTTGAAACCTGGATGATGAATCAGGTAGGGCCGCAAGCTGTGATCAACGCAGTAAAAGAGCGCGCGCCATTCTGGGCAGAAAAACTGCCAGAGCTGCCAGAGCTGCTTTATGACAGCTTACGCCAAGGTAAAGCGATGAACCACAGAATGGATCAGCTTTATCAAGGTTACCGAGATAGTAAGCGTCAGCAAGCAACTGGAAAGTTTTTGTTTGGCGTTGGAGCCACTTTAGTCGTATGCTCCGCAATATTAGTTTCAAGCCCTTATGAGCAGCTATCTATGGGCTGTGGCATCGCAGGTGTCACATTTTGGTTGCTTAGTTGGCGAGCTTACCGTCGTTAGACAGTAGACTCTCTTAATATTTTTTATGTGTAGACAGACCCGAGGACAATGACAATGGGTGGTATCAGTATTTGGCAACTTCTAATCATTGCTGTAATTGTAATTTTACTTTTCGGAACAAAGAAACTGCGCGGTATGGGTGGTGACTTAGGTTCAGCGGTGAAAGGCTTCAAAAAAGCGATGAGCGATGAAGACAAGCCTGCAGATAAGAAAGATGCAGACTTTGAACCAAAGAATATTGAACAGCAGAAGACAGAAGCTAGCGCTGAAACAACTGCTGAAACAAAGAAAGACAAAGAGCAGGCGTAAATCGTGTTTGATATCGGTTTTTGGGAACTGGTATTAATATCTGTCGTTGGGTTAGTGGTTTTAGGACCTGAGCGTTTGCCCGTGGCGATTCGTAGTATTTCCAAGTTTGTTGGACAAGCGAAAAGCATGGCAAACAGTGTGAAAGATGAACTTTCTCACGAGCTTAAGGTGCAAGAGCTGCAAGAAAACCTACGCAAGGCGGAAAAAATGGGTATGGAAGATTTATCTCCAGACCTAAAAGCGTCAGTCGATGAACTCAAGCAGGCCGCTGCTCAAGTTCAACGTCCGTACGCTAAGCCTGAGTCTGATAAGCCAAGTGAGACTGAACCTAGTGTCACGGAAACTGTGGAATCTGAAACCATTCAGGTCAACAGCGAAGCTTCAGCACCGTCAGATAAGAAAGCCGAATAGTCTCGCAAGGAGGAGTCGCCAGATGCTTGAGTCGCTAGATGTTTAAATCGATAGCTATTCAAGTAGATAACTATTCAAGTGGATACCAATTCAACTGGATAGATAGGTGCGCGGCTCCTTTTCGATCTTCCTGTTTAAGAGGTTTGACATGTCTTCGACTGAGCAGACACAGCCTTTAATTAGCCATCTTCTAGAATTACGTAATCGCCTACTACGCGCGATTGTCGCCGTTCTAGTGATATTTGTCGGGCTAATTTATTTTGCTAATGATATTTATGAATTCGTATCAGCACCTTTGGTAGATCGTCTGCCTGAAGGGGCGACGATGATCGCAACGGATGTTGCATCGCCATTTTTTACACCGCTAAAACTAACCTTAATCGCGTCTATTTTTGTCGCGGTGCCGTTTATTTTGTATCAGGTGTGGGCCTTTGTTGCTCCGGGTTTGTACAAGCATGAAAAACGCTTGATCATGCCGCTATTGGCTTCAAGTTCTTTGCTGTTTTACTGTGGTGTGGCGTTTGCTTACTTCGTAGTATTCCCATTGGTATTTAGTTTCTTCACGGCTATTTCCTTAGGGCAGGTAGAGTTCGCAACAGACATATCAAGTTATCTCGATTTTGTACTCGCGCTGTTCTTTGCTTTTGGTATTGCCTTTGAAGTACCAGTAGCGATTATCTTGTTATGTTGGACGGGGGCGACAACGCCTAAGGCTCTGTCTGAAAAGCGTCCGTACATTGTTGTCGGTGCTTTTATCGTCGGTATGATGCTGACACCTCCCGATATGATCTCGCAGACACTGTTGGCGATTCCAATGTGTATTCTGTTTGAGATTGGTCTGTTCTTCGCGCGTTTCTATGTGCGTAAGCCAGATGCGGATGAAGAAGAAGAAGCTGAGTCTTGATTCTGCTGTAAGAACATAATTTGCTAGAGCCCTTCAGCAAAAATCACACAATAAAAAAGCGGCCCGAGGCCTAATGCCGTTCACTTAA
>NZ_JBFRVM010000003.1:0-72720 GCF_041475145.1 Vibrio sp. 10N.222.49.A3 | reverse complement strand
CTAACTGGAGCAGATCAGAGACCTCGTTTGCGTAAGTGGAATGGGAATACCGACCAGTTTGAAGGGGTGATTAAGCGACTTAAAGAAGACCCTGTAACCAAACGAGCTGTAATGAACATCTTTGACCCATCGAGTGATTATAGAGAAACCAAAGATGTCCCTTGTAATAACTGGCTGCATTTCATACAAAGAAATGGTTACTTAGATCTTAATGTTGCTGTAAGAGCGAATGATGCAATTTGGGGCTTCAGCGGAATTAATTTCTTCGAATGGAGTGTTCTACATGAGTTAGTAGCAACAACAATGGGGTGGCGTGTAGGTACATTATCTTGGTTTGTCGGTACTTTTCATATTTACAATCGACACTTCAACACAGCATCGAAACTTGCTCATATTGAAAACCCTAAAAGCATGTATGAGTGTGGAGTGGGTCACACAAATATTACAACAACATTACATGATTTGGATAGTGTCTTAGATATGGTATTTGAATCTGAAAAATACTCTAAAACCGGCAACTTCAATAAGTCATTAGAAATTGAGAAGAAGATCAATGACAAATTCTTTTGTAACTCTGCAAAGTTTTTAAAAATCTTCAATGCTTTGAAACTAGGTGTAGACCAGGAGATCATCAAATCATTTGTAAATGAATTGGCTGGTGATGATTTCAAAATTGCTGCAATTGAGTACCTTAGCAGAAAATGGAAATGCACAGAATATCTCTATGAAATTCATAATATTTCGCCTGAATTTTATTATGCTTTCAAACAAATGCAAGAACAAACAACTGAATTTGAAATGATAATATAAAAAGTGGGTCTCAGCATGAATAAAACATTTAATGTATCCATTCCTAATTTAGGTCATTCTAAGCTATTCGTTACATCTGCAATTTTGAATGCTACAGGTGGCGGCTTAGTAATGGCTTTTATGTTACTTTACTTCAGTGAAGTGACTGATATTAGCCTTTCAGTAATTGGTGTTTCAATCACAATTGGTAGGGTTCTATCATCTATTTTCCCTATGTTTATAGGTCGTTGGCTAGATGATTATGGGCCTAAAAACATTTCTATACTTGGTGAATTTATTACAGGCATTGGCTTTCTTATATGTATTTATGCTAGAGATCCTTTTCTCATTATCGTTTCCCAATTTTTCATCCAAGCTGGCTCGCATAGTTACTGGACATGCAGTAGAGGGCTAGTAACTTTAGCATCTAGTGGAAAAGGAATTCATACTTGGTTTGGACTAATTTCTTCAATAAGAAATGTAGGCCTTGGAACTGGTACTTTAATAAGTTCTATAGCTTTCACAAGTGATTCTTTAGATAGGCTACATCTCCTTATTTTGGCCTCATCAATACTTTACTTTATCTCATGTGTAGTTTTATATATGTGGAAACCAAATGAGGTTGAAGTAAAAGTAAGTACTTCAATTAATTCAAAGGCAGAGAGGAAAAATTTTCTAACTGTTTTAAGTGATGAGTTATACCGAAGCCTGTTACTAATTAACTTTGGGTTTGTTTTGTCTGCGATGGTGATTCCTATTGTAATCGTATTGTATTGCACAAAATACTTAGGTTTACCTGCAGCATTTGGGGGTGGCCTAGTAATACTAAATACAGTAATTGTCATATTATGCAGTACTCATGTAGCTTTTTGGACCAAGTCTAATGACAAAGTTTATAATTTAAAAAAGTCATTTGTTATAAATGTACTTTCATTTGTATTGTTTTGGTGCGCTAGTTTATTTGTTGATAATACTATTATCATAGGTCTTATTCTTATATTTGCGATGATTGTTTATACAGTGGCTGAAATGATTTCTTCACCAGCCATCAACGTTTTGAGTATAGAGTTAGCTCCCAGTGTGGATAATGGTAATTATATGGCTGCGTTCCAAATGACTTGGTCTATTGGTATGGCAGTTACGCCTGCACTTTTTGGTTGGTTAATGGATGTTGGCACGCATTTTATGTGGGGAACGGTAATTTTCTTAATGATTGTTATTTGGGCTATTGGGTTCAAAAAATTCAAGGTAGGTGAATATGTCTATTCAAACTAAATTTACACAACGTTCTATTCTAATAATCGAGCCGATGGGAGCTGGTGGAGAACTTCTACTAAAAGCAGTTAAAGAAGGTGGGTTTAAATCAATTGTTGCAACTACAGAGGAGGTTTACTCCAATTATCTACAACACTTAACAGACCTTATTGATATTGTTGTTTTTGTTGACTTTTCAGAAGGACCCTCAGCAGTGAATTGTCTCGTTGCAAAAGGAAAAGAATATACCGTATCGGGGGTTGTTGTCGCATGGGAGTTCTTGACAGATGTTGCAGCTGAAGTTGCATACGAGCTTAACTTACCAGGACCAGATGTTGCTTTAGCTAAAGCTAGGAGAAATAAATTTGTAATGCAAGAAGTTCTAGGTGATGCAGGATGCCGTATCCCAAAACTAATTGCTAAGCTGAGTCGTGGAAATCAACTTACCGAACTTCATCATGAGGAGTTAAATTACCCAGTAGTTGTAAAACCGGCTGAAAATGCTGCGTCATTTGGTGTGAGCGTTGTTAGTAACTATTGTGATTTTCCAATGGCTATTAAAAATGCGGGTCAATGGACGCATGAGTACCCTCATGGAATCCCTTTTAGTGATGAAATATTGGTTCAGGAGTATATACCAGGTAATGAATTTAGTGTTGAAGCTGTCTCTATCAACGGTAAGTTTTGCCCTTGGGGTGTAACTATGAAGTTTACAACAACTGGAAGTGCACGTGCTGAAACTGGTCATATATTCCCAGCTCCAATACCTAAAGATTTACAACAAAAGATCCTTTCTCTAGCCGAAAAAGCAACAAGAGCTCTAGGGGTTTCAAATGGTATAAGCCACACAGAGATTAAACTGGATAAAAATGGTGAGCCTACAATCCTAGAAAGCTGCCCTCGCCCAGCCGGTGATTACATACCAAAACTAGTAGCACTAGCAACCAATGAAAACCCACTTTTGGTTTACGTGAAACAATCTGCCGGATGCCTTGACGTTAATTTTTCTCCCTCAAGACCAATAAGATATGTTGGAATAAGTTTTTTAAGACCGAACAAAGAAGGTACATTAAAAAAAGTTACAATGTGCAATAAGTTAACTTCGGGGGAAATATTAGAATCTCGTGTTACGGTAAATTATGAGGCACTGGTTAGCCCTGGCTCTACAAATATCGAACGTATTGGCTGGGCGATTATGGCATCAAATGAATCAAGCGGTATAACTGTCGCGATGGATGAGTTCATTGCGAATACAGAGGTTTGCATAGCATGAACGAAAAATCGAGCTTATGTGTAAGATCACTGGATGTATCTCAAGGTACCCCTTTTCTTCAAGAAGCATGGGA
This sequence comes from Vibrio sp. 10N.222.49.A3, assembly GCF_041475145.1. Taxonomy (NCBI): domain Bacteria; kingdom Pseudomonadati; phylum Pseudomonadota; class Gammaproteobacteria; order Vibrionales; family Vibrionaceae; genus Vibrio; species Vibrio sp. 10N.222.49.A3. The sequence goes on along the minus strand of NZ_JBFRVM010000003.1, from coordinate 69,331 downwards.
TAAGATAAAACAAGCAAACCCTATGTCCGACTTTCTACTACTAGACCAACCTTTAACTGAAAGCGTTAGTCTTAAAGGTGCTGCAACGGATACTGCGTGTGTGTTGAATACTCAGTACAATCAAGTGGTATCCTGGTCCATACCAAACGAGCGTACCATTGAAGATATAACCAGTTTCAATACAAAGTCGAGTATACCCGGCCCATTAAATGCTGTTTATAGGCTATCTGATAAACGAGCAACAAAGGTATTGTTCGAACAGTATGATTTGCCAACTCCTTCTTGGGAAATTCTAGATAGAGAGTTTACGAGAGGCGAATTAATAAAGGGCAATGAGCGTGTTGAATTAGAATGCAGACTCTTAAATCACCTGTCATTTCCGCTAGTTGTTAAACCATTATGGAATTGCATGGGGCATGGTGTAGAGGTCATCTTTAATGAGGAAGATTTGTCGGTAGAGTTGAGTAAGAATGGGAACCAGTCAATTCTTGTTGAGAAGTTCATTGATGGCGACCTCGGTTGCATAGAAATAATTGGAAAACCAGGTTCTTACTTTTTTCAACCGCCATGCCTTACGGGTCACAGTAAGGGGGGGGCGATTTCTAACTTTGATACAATCAGAGTGTCTCATGAAAATTTATTCAAGCTTTCATTAAGTTTAGAGATTAAGAATAAGCTAATCAACCTATTAACGTCGCTTCAGTTTTCTGGGGCATGTTGTGTTGATTTTATTTCAAATGAAAGTGGTATCTATTTACTTGAAATAAACCCTAGAATCAGTGGCATTAGCTGCTTAAGTTCAGCGGCTAGTGGTGTTAATAGCTTTGAGGCTACCTATTTAATTTCTACCCATCAATGGGGGGAAGATACTAAACCTGAGGCTAACCACCTAGTTGGAGCTATTCAATTAGGGGGAGTATCAGCTACCAAAGCAATTCATTATATACGAAATTCCAACAGTAGATTGAAAGTATACCGAGACAACATTATCACAGTTGATGATTATTCATCTCATAGTGCAATAATTGGTGGTGATTTATGTGATATAGAAAGTCTATTACTGATAATAGAAAGTTTGGATTAATTGTACTAATTAAAAACTTTTATGACAGGCACTTTTCAAATAAGTGCCTGTCATATTATGTCTGGGTTAGATTATTTTCAGCCCGATTATATTTCCCCGAAATTTACCTCTGCCGAACTCAAAACCATCATTATAAGCATTCTAAAGCACGTTGAAATAACTGATTCCAATATATCTTCCGTCAGTTCAGTAATCGTTTGGTGGCGCAAAGGTGAGTATTTACGATGAGGTCAAGCATAACCTAAAATAAATACCTGCTAGTACATAGCCATTACCGTTGGAGTCAACTGTTAATTGTTAATTGTTGCTATACGCTTACGTAGTTACATTCGCATCCGCTTGGTTCTCTGGCATCGCCTCAATAAAAGCGGGCAACTGGTTACACGCTTCGACTATCGAGTTAATCAGCGGATAAGGTGACATATCAACGCCAAAGCGCAGCGCGTTATACACCTGCGGCACCAAGCAGATATCGACAATACAGGGAGAACCCGAGAAGCTATACACCGAGTCGCCATGTGCTTTCCTGTGCTTCGCTAACTTCTCTTCTAGTGCACTGAAGCCTTGACTCATCCAATAGTGAAGCCAATCCATTTTTACCTCTTGCTCGCACGACAATTCCCGCTCCAAATACTGCAGCACACGCAGGTTATTCAGAGGATGAATTTCCATCGCGATATCCTGAGCCATTGCCAACGCTTGATAGCGCAGTGGTGTTTGCTCAGGAATCAACAAGGAGTCTGGGCTGCTCTCACACAAATAGCTTTCGTCCAAGTATTGCAAAATCGTCAGCGACTGATTGAGTTGAACGTCACCATCCACCAGCACAGGCACTAACTCACTGGCATTGAGTTCGCGATATTGTGGTTCATGCTGCTCGCCGCCATTACGCACCAAATGCACCGATTTCGACTCATAGTTTAGCTGTTTTAGGTTCAATCCGATACGCACTCGATAGGCTGCAGATGAGCGCCAGTAACCGTAAAGTATAATGTTCTTGTTCACGATGCTCTCGCTCATACTGAAATCCTATTACGTAGATTATAACGCCCGATACTGGCTCACTTTTTGGTCTATCGCGCCAAAAATAGAATTACCCGCCACATCGAACATCTCAAGCTTGATCGAGTCACCAAACGACATGAATTGAGTCGAAGGCTTACCATCGCGAATCGTCTCTATCATGCGAACTTCAGCTATGCATGAATAACCCACACCGCCCTCGGTAATTGAGGTGCCATGGTCAGTGCCTTGCTTATTGGAAACCGTGCCAGAGCCAATGATTGCACCTGCTGACAATGGGCGAGTCTTCGCGGCATGCACCACTAGCTCTGCAAAGTTGAAAGTCATATCTATTCCGGCATTCGGACAACCAAAAGGCTGGTCGTTGTAGGTCGATATCAACGATAGATGTACCTTGCTGCCTTTCCATTGCTCGCCAAGCTCATCAGGTGTTACCGCAACTGGGGAGAACGCCGAAGAAGGCTTAGACTGGAAGAAACCAAAGCCTTTCGCGAGCTCAGCCGGAATCAAACCGCGCAGCGACACATCGTTCACCAACATCAGTAATCGAATCGACTCGTGCGCCTGTTTAGCACTGGCACCCATTGGCACGTCACCGGTGACAATCGCAACCTCACCTTCGAAATCGATGCCCCACTCGTCGCTGGCAAACTCGATGTTGTCACGAGGGCCGATAAAGGCATCTGAACCGCCTTGATACATTAATGGATCGACCCAGAAGCTTTCTGGCATTTCAGCACCACGTGCTTTACGCACCAATTCAACGTGGTTTACATACGCGCTGCCATCAGCCCATTGATAAGCACGTGGCAGAGGCGATTCACAATACTGAGGTGCAAACACTTCACTGCCTGTCACATGCCCGTTGTTTAACGAGGTGTATAACTCTTCTAACTGAGAAGCAACGCTATCCCAGTTATCCAAAGCTACTTGCATGGTTGCCACCAGATGCATCGCATGGAAGATTTCGGTGGCAGCTACACATTGTTTAAGATCTTTACTTACGACCATCAGTAGACCGTCGCGAGTGCCATTTTTCTTGCTTGCTAATTTCATCCTTGTTGCCCCTTACTTCTCTTGCCAACTGTAGACATATTCTTTGTTCTCAACGCTATCGAGTTCGTCAGAGAACTGCAGTGCATGGCGAGTATCAATCATCACCGCCACTTCGTCGGTGAACTTCTTCTTATGCGCCTGACCCGCTTTAAAAGCCTTTGGATGAGGCCCATGCGTGAAACCCGCGGGGTGGAAAGTCACCATGCCTGCTTCAATATTGTCGCGGCTGAAGAAGTCCCCCGCGTGATAGAAAAGCACTTCGTCATAATCATCATTGTTGTGGTAGAACGGCACTTTCAGCGCACCGGGATCGCTCTCAATCGGGCGTGGTACAAAGGTGCACACCACAAAGCCTGCGCCAACAAACGTAGTGTGCGCAGAAGGTGGCAAGTGGTAGCGGTGTGACATCAGCGGTCTGATATCGCGCCAATTCACTTTCACCACGGCCAAATCACCATGCCAGCCAATTGCATCCAATGGATTGAACGGATAAGTGATCACGCTAACTTTGTCGTGGCGCTTCACCTGAACCTGAGTCTGGTTTTCTGAATACTGAGCGCGGAATTGATCGTTGATTGAAGGGATATCGAGTACCGCCGGATCAAACACCGCATGATTGCCGACCATGCCTTTCTCTGGCAGGGAGTAAGCCGCGTCTGTATTCTCAATCATCAAGATAAACATCGGCTCGCTTGGCTCTAAACGCCAGTTGGTCGAGCGCGGGATCATCACGTAGTCCCCTTCACTCACTGCTAGATGACCATAGTCACAATAGAGATCGGCGCTGCCTTGGTGAATGAACAGCAGCTCATCGCCGTCAGAGTTACGCACTAAGAAATCCATCTTCTCATCCATGCGCCATACGCGGATTTTGCAGTCCGCATTGTGCAAAAGATGAGGCACCGCCCAAGGGGTTATCTGGCTGGCTTTTTCCACCAGCGTAAAATCAAAAGCGCGAGGGCGTAAATCCCCCTCCCACTCCGACCAACCTGTTGGGGCATGCTGGTGATGAAAGTGAGCGGCAGGGCCAAAGAATCCACTTCGGCCCGCTTCTCGCTCATAAATTGCCTCTTCGGGGAAGTCGGCGTGCGCTTGTTTAGAGCACACCCCCTCCCGATGAGGAAACGAGATCCATTTATGCATCGTCTAATACTCCTCGACGAATCTGGTCCTCTTCAATCGATTCAAACAGCGCCTTGAAGTTACCTTCACCAAAGCCTTCGTTGCCTTTGCGCTGAATGATTTCAAAGAACACAGGCCCAATTACCGTCTGTGTGAAAATTTGCAGCAAGATGCCGTCTTTGGTCGGCGCGCCATCAATCAGAACACGCAGGTCGCGCAGCAAATCAGTGTCTTCCCCGTGGCCTTTCACACGATCGTCAACTTTCTCATAGTAGGTATCAGGGGTTGGCATAAAGTCCATACCGCGATCACGCAGAGTCTTCACGGTTTTGTAGATGTCATCCGTTGCGAGTGCGATGTGTTGGATACCTTCGCCGTTGTATTCGCGAATAAACTCTTCGATTTGTGATTTGTCGTCGGAAGACTCATTGATAGGGATACGGATTTTGCCACACGGTGAGGTCATGGCGCGGCTCACAAGGCCTGTCAGCTTGCCTTCAATGTCGAAGTAACGAATCTCGCGGAAGTTACCAAGACGCTCATAGAACCCAGACCACACATCCATATTGCCTTGCTTAACGTTGTGCGTGAGGTGGTCGATTTCATACAAACCAACATTGGCTTCGGCCATGCGCTGTTCCGCATCGTCATAGAATCGGAAGTCGACGTCGTAGATACTCTGCTTGCCATAACGATCCACAAAATAGAGCAGGCTTTCACCGATGCCGTAAATGGCAGGAATGCTCAGTTCCATCGGCCCTATTTCTGTCTTGTACTCTTCACCGCCGCCCTTAAACGCTTGCTCCATTGCAGCGGTTGCTTCATTGACACGAAAAGCCATGCCACAGACCGATGGCCCATGCACTTTAGCGAACGCTTCCGCTTGGCTGTGAGGCTGTTCATTGACGATAAAGTTGATGTCACCTTGTCGATACAGCCAAGCCTCTTTTGAGCGGTGCTTGGCGATCTCAGCAAAACCAAGTGACACAAACAGCGCTTTAAGTTGCTCAATTCCCTTGTGGTCAACGGCCGTGTATTCAACAAACTCGAATCCATCCGTGCCAAGCGGGTTGTATGACTCCACCATGAACTTTCTCCTTGTACCTATCGGTTTTGTGTTGTGTTGTGTATTTTTTGTCCTTAATTAAATTTGGCCCACAAGCCGAGATAATGGAATGGGTGGAGGAAAATGGGCAATTTCGATGAAACCTTGTCAGTTTGTAAAATATTTGTTACACACAAACTGTCAAGACAAGAAAGTGAGTGCTATCAAGGGATTGAAAGATGGTGGTTTGATTTACAGCAGAGCAAGAGATGTTATTGAATTGTTACATGCATCCTTTTATCAGCTAAGGTAATAAATCGAACATTAGGCTGATGATGCAAAAAAGCCGCTGTAGTCAGCGGCTTGATGAGTTCTAGAGCGAACCTAATTCGACTATAAGATTCGTGTTAATCCCAGTTGAGAATCGACCAATTCGGTTGATCGGCTAAAGCTTTCAAACGCGGGCATGGATTTACCAGATAGGCAAAGTCAGCGTGTTCACACAAAGGTAAGTCGTTGATTGAATCGGTATAAAAGTGAATGTCTGAGTAGTTGGTTTCTTGATTGTCTAACCACTCTTTTAAACGGGTGACTTTACCTTCACGGTAGCTTGGCACACCTGATATTTGAGACGTGAAGCGGCCTTGGTTTTCTACCAAATCGATACCGAGTGCGTTCTCAATACCAATCTTACAACCGACCGCTTCCACTAAGAAAGTCACGCTGGCAGAGATGATCAACATGTCGATATCATCATTCTCAAGCTGCTCAATCAAAGGTTTCGACTGCTTGAATTGCTTAGGTAAAATATGCTTCTCGACACACTCTTCCACCAAAGTAGTAACTTGCTCTGTTGGCATGTTCGCGAGTGGCTGCATGGAAAATGTTAGGTAATCTTCCATGTTCAATTTGCCTTCCGAATACAGGCCCATTAAACGCTTATCTTCATCAATAAAGTTGGGCGCAGTGGCAATGCCCTTTTCAACCAAGAACTCATTCCAAAGCATCGCTGCATCGGCATTGATCAGCGTTTCATCCATATCAAATACATACAAAGGTTTGAACATCTTAGGCTCTCACAGGTTGAGTTTCGTTAAGGTTAAAAAGGAGTTCTAGTTGGCTGCATGCTATAACGGGATTGTGACATTAAGAGCATATTTTAGTGGCAGTTGTATTTCACGGCTATGACAATCAACACATGCTTGTTTTTAAATACAACAGCTTATGGATTCAATCAGTATTGATACGCGACGTATTTAACTATATGTATTTAACTAACTATGTGTATTTAGCTAACTAGATGTATTAGCTAACCAAGTGCTCATTAGCAAAAAAAAGAAACTCCGACTGATTCTGTCGGAGTTTCTTATAGAGTTGGATATGCTTTAGCGAGACATCAGCTAATTGAACTTAAACGATTTTCTGCTCATGTTCCTTGCTCGACTCAGTTCCTTTCGACAAGAAACTGGCAACGATCTCTCTCAGTTTCCCTTGATTGACGGGTTTTGGTAAAAATTCATCCATACCCACATCGAAGCACAAATGCTTATCTCGTTGCACGACGTTGGCCGTCAGCGCAACGATCGGAATGTGTTTAGAGGTTCCTTCTTCGAGCGCTCGGATCTGCTTGGTCGCTTCGAAACCATCAAGAACTGGCATCTGGCAATCCATAAAAATCATCTCGTATTCGTTGGCCTGGAATTTCTCGACACCAATTTCACCGTTGTCTGCAATATCCACCTCAAACCCCAGCTTCTTAAGCATCATTTTGGCGACTTGTTGATTCACTCTAGAATCTTCAACGACCAAAACCTTACCACTAAACGGAGCAGCCACTGGTTTTGGCTCTTCTTTGATTGGAGCTTGTTTGTCTATTTGTGTCGTTCTAACAGAAGCAGATGTTGTAGCTTCAACAGAACTCGATGATTTGGTTAATGGCACGGGTTGATTATCTTTAAACGCGACCTCACCTCGATTTGGATAGGTAAAGGTTGAGGTATCAGCCGATCTCGCAAGGACTTCACTCAGCGTCCATTTAAGCTGATTATCTTGATAAGGGCGAGCAATGTATGCAACAAAACCCACTTGTTTGGCGCGTGCTTCATCCTGTTTTCGAGGATCGGCAGAAATCATCACTAGCTTCGGACAAGCTTTGTCAAAACGCTCAATCAAACTTCTTGCTAATTGGAATCCATCAATAGACGGCATCACTTTATCAATCAGCACCAGATCATAAGGCAACGACTTCGCCACAGACTCTGAAACAAGCTCTAACGCTTGAGTGGCGGTTTCACAGCACTCAGACTTAACGCCGAATGATTGAAGTTGTGTTGAGGTAATACGCATGTTCAACTGGCTGTCATCAACCAAAAGTACCGAGACTTTATTAAAATCGATGTTGCTCTCGTCAACGTCTAAGCTCGGGTCAAAGTCAGCGGTAAAGTAGAATGTACTTCCCTTACCTACGACACTGGTTAGCTCAAGCTTACTGCCCATTAAGGTCACGATCTTATCGCATATCGTAAGACCAAGCCCCGTGCCTCCGTAGATGCGGGTGGTGCTACCGTCGGCTTGTTGAAACTTATCGAATACCGATTGTTGCTTGTCTTCTGCGATACCAATACCACTATCGGTCACCTCAAATTTCACTCTGAGCTTTTGTTCCGGCTCTATGACTTCTTCTAAACGAAGTGAGAGCATGACATGACCATGTTCGGTAAATTTGATGGCATTGCCAACTAGGTTATTCAGTACTTGTCTTAACTGAGTGCCATCGCCAATCACCATGGTTGGGATCTTAGGATCAATCGCCAGTTGGAATTTGAGCCCTTTTTGCTCGGCTTTAACTCTGAAGGTCGACTCTACGTCGGCAGCAATACCCATCATTTTCATCGGTTCTTGCTGAAGCTCTAAACGACCCGCTTCAATCTTCGAGTAGTCGAGAATGTCATTGATTAAATCGAGTAGAGTAAGCGAAGAGGTGTTGAGCATGTCGACATACTCTTTTTGCTCTTTCGGCATATCCATTTCAGAAAGCAGTGATGAAAGCCCGATAATCCCGTTCATTGGAGTGCGGATTTCGTGGCTCATGTTGGCAAGAAATTCACTCTTGTTGCGGTTCGCTACCTCTGCAGTATCTTTGGCTTTTTCCAATTCTTGGTATTGTTGACGAATACGTTCAATCGACTGATTGTAGCTACTCTCTAGTGTAGAGATCTCATCACTGTATGTAGAGTTAGTGGGTGTTAGAAATCGCGGTTTGTTGTCTTCAACCTGTTGATGGTTGATCTGAGAAGACATGGTCATTAAGCGCTTAACTACAAGGCGGTAGACGATGGTTAAACATACCAGAGACAATAAGAAGATTTTAACTGCTTCGAAGGCGAGCAATAATAACACCCGGTCTTCAAAGTCGTTGAGAATCATACTTAGATCAGACTGCACCGTGAGCGTCGCCAGTTGGAACTCTGAGCCTCCCATCTGATGCACCATATCCCAAGATTGAGAATAAGACTGACCGGACGTCTGTTGACCTAATTCTAAAATTTTTTCATCGGGGCTTTCTATTAACAGATAACTGACCGAGGGTAAGCGGGAGATACCTTCAGCTTGCACAAACAGTTGCTCTCGGTCTTCAACCCACAAACTGGCGGTTAAGCCAGAAAGATAACCATCCTTAACTTGTTCGATCTGAGAACTGATAAAAGAAACTCGATTTTGGTACTCCACATACAAACCTAGACCTGTCACTATGACTGTGAATAAGGTACTGATTGCGATGATTACCCCGATCAACTGTCGGGAGAGTCCAATATAGCGTTTTCCTTTATTCACCATACAAAAATTACCATTATTGTTATCCTAGCAAACTACAATTACTCAACTAGTATAATAGTAGTCATTCATCAAATAACTAGGGAAGGTTATGAAAAAACATCTAATAGTTGCATCCATAGTCAGTTTGTTTTCAAGCAGTTATGCTTTTGCAAGCGAACCTGTTCACTACTACATTATTGCAAGCCAAGCGCAACCTTTTCAGATCGAAACTGACGGGTCATCTCACAGAGGAATGGTTTCGGATATTGTTGAAGCCGTATTTGACGACAGCCAATACGAGATCGATTACCACACCTACCCTTTCAACCGAATGATCGATAAGCTCGACGCTAGAGAGAATCCAAACTGGGTCACCTATGGCAGCCCAAGTTGGGGAAATATCCAATCTGTAAACCTGTCTAAAGATCCGATTTACAATGTAAAACATGTGTTACTTAGCAGCGGCAAGAAGCCATTTGAGTTCAACACTATCGATGATTTAAACGGAAAAGCGGTTGTATTGCTGGTGGGGTTTGAATATCCAAATCTAGAGCCTTATATCCAACAAGGTAAGCTTAACGAGATTCGAGTTAAAGATTACAGCGCGGCTTTTCGTGTATTAAACCGAACTCCGGGTGATACCGTTTTTGTTGAAATGGAATCTCGAATCAAATACAACCTAAATGAGCAGAAACTCAGTATTGATGACTACCAGATGCAAGAGTTTGGCTCAGTGATTAATAACTACCCCATCCATTTAGCATTTGACCCAGAGATGGATCCTAAACTGCAAAGCTTCATCGACCAGCGCCTCGACCAAATGAAAGACGATGGTCAGCTCAACGACATCGTACAGAGTTACTTATAGCAACAGCATCAGTTGTAACCTTCGCATAAAGGTATAGCTTAGGTATCGTAATTTAGCTCTCTTCGATGACTAACTCGCTCTTAAGCCTAAAAGGCTGCCCTGATTAGCACAGAAGCTAAGTAGGGCGGCCTTTTTTAATTCATCTTTAAGGGCTAAAAGAGTTTACCTGTAATCGACCTACTTAATTTGGAACCACGGAGGTAAATGGATTAGTGTGCAGCAATCAAATGCAGTTGCTGAGTACGAAGCTCTTGTCGTACTGCCATCAGAATCTTGCCTAAATGGTTCTCGCCGGTTCCATCGCCACCATCCCCCCAGAAGTGGTCTTTGTGCGAATGTTCTTTTATCACCGAATCTCCGGTATTAGTAAGAAACAACGCAAACTGTGGGTTCTGCCTGAACTTCTCTGTGACAATGAACTGCATCACTTCAACACGAATGTCATACCAATCTTCCCGAACTTGGTCTTCATAATCACGGCTTAAAGAGAATGCTTCAGCAGGAGTCGAGGCTTCGAGAATGGTGTTACGCAGCGCTTGAGAGGCAAACTTCATCGCTTGATAATAATGCTCGCTGGTTGCCCAAACTTGATCGTCGATTTTGATAGGACAAGCGGCAAAATTTGACAGGTACCCGTTTGGATCTTCAGGTTCATAGAACAGCACTTCTTTGGCTTTAGCCACCGAATTAGACATAGCCTTCTCCTTACCAACAACATCGCATATTTTTGCTTTAACTTTAAAATTAGTGGCGTTGCATATAACTGTCAAACAACTTAGTTAAAGAGTATGCCAAGGGCATGTTTTTAGTCGAGAACAAATAATGTAGAGGAAGGACAATGGATTTAAATGGTGAGAGGCAAGGAGCATGGTTTACTTATAAAAAGCACAAACTTCTTTAAAAAAGGCATATAAATCAAAGGGTGGCGGTGCGCCACCCTTCTAAATGCAATGGGGATTGTTAATGAATTAGACCTAGCTCCCTCGCTTCTTCCAGGCTAAAACCGCTTTCTCTAATTTCTCTTAGAGCTTCAATACGACGACGAGCTTCAGCAGATTTCATTTTCTTTTCTGGTTTGAAAGATACTTCTTCTTCAGCATCCCACTTATTTGCAATATTTGTCATTTCATCATGGTTGATAGAATTAATGGACATGTTTTCCTCCGAAAAGCACCATGTAATGGACAGGTAATCTGTAGCAAATGCTATTTCGCTTGTTAAGCAATTCTGTACTGAAATGTGATGATTCCGACGCTTCACAAAGCTAATTAATAAATGCCTCATTTAAACTTTGCCAAAGCCATTTTGTGCCATTACATTTAAAAGATTCCCCATAAGAAATGTGGTTTGATCCACCTCTCATTTTCCTCGTTCTCATTTCCTATTTCCCGCTGAAACTTCATGAAATAATCAAAAAATAATTCGAGTCACTTCATTCTTTTTGTGCTCTTCTCTTCCACTAAATTCAACACATCTTAATGATAATAGTTATCAATATCATAACTGAGTGTTTATCATGTCTAGGGAAAATTTAGAGACACCTCTTCTCGAAGTGAAGAATCTATGTGTCGATTACATTACCGATGACGGCGATTTTAATGCCGTAAAATCCGTAAGCTTTAACATAGGCCAAGGCGAGATTTTTGGTTTAGCGGGAGAATCCGGGTGTGGCAAAAGTACCATCGCATTTGCCATTAACCGCCTGCATAAGCCACCGGCTTTCATCTCTGGCGGACAAATACTGTTTGGCGGGCAAGATCTGCTGAGCTTATCGGACAGCCACTTGAACACCTTACGTTGGAGTGAGATCGCAATGGTGTTCCAGAGCGCGATGAACTCGCTTAACCCTGTACTGACCATTGAAGAACAGTTTGCCGATGTATTGCGCCACCACAAGGGCATGAACAACGAGCAAGCAAAAGATCGCGCCGAAAAGTTACTCGACCTAGTCAATATCCCTCGCCACCGTCTAGCCGAGTACCCACACCAGTTTAGCGGTGGGATGCGTCAACGTTTGGTGATTGCGATAGCTCTCGCGCTCAACCCTAAGTTGATTATCATGGATGAACCGACCACGGCACTGGATGTGGTTGTACAGCGCGAAATTCTGCAGCAAATACATCAACTCAGAGAAGAGTTTGGTTTCTCAATATTGTTTATCACCCACGACCTCGCACTAATGAGCCAACTGTGCGATCGAATTGCCATCATGCGTCATGGACAGATAGTTGAAGTCAACCAAGCCCATGAGATTCGCAATAACCCTCAGCACTCCTACACCCAAAAGCTATGGAGTTCCTTCCCCAATATTCACGAACACGCTCACGCAACTGCGTGCTAGGAGAGCTCCATGTCACAACCTATTTTTCAAGTAAAAAACCTCGTTAAAGAATTCACTGTTGGTGGTGGATTTGGCAAAGAAGAGATCTTTAGAGCACTGCATGGGGTGAGTTTTGATTTACATGCAGGTAAAACATTGGCACTGGTTGGCGAATCAGGCTGCGGGAAAAGCACCTGCGCTCGACTGATGACCAAAGTTTATCCGCCAACAGAGGGAGAAATACTGTTCAATGGCAGAGATATTTCTACCTTAAAAAGTCGTAAAGATATCTTGGATTACCGAAGCCGCGTGCAAATGATATTTCAAGACCCATTTGGCTCACTCAATCCAACCCACACCATTGAACACCACTTAACACGGCCCCTTAAGATCCACAAGCAAGTTGCTACGAAACAAGCTCTCGCAGAGCGTCTCAACGAGTTATTAACGCTGGTGGAGTTGCCCATCGAAACTCTCACCAAATACCCTCATGAGCTCAGTGGAGGCCAAAGACAGCGCATAAACTTAGCCAGAGCACTCGCAGTCGGTGCTGAGGTTATCCTTGCCGATGAACCCACCTCGATGTTGGATGTTTCAATACGACTCGGTGTTTTGAACCTAATGCAGAGGATGAAGAAAGAGTTAGGGATAGGTTTTTTGTACATTACGCATGATCTCGCAACAGCACACTACATCGCAGAAGAGACGGCTGTGATGTACAAGGGGCAGATCGTTGAGTGGGGATCAACCCAGTCGATCTTAACCAACCCACAACACCCGTACACTAAGTTATTGATCTCTGCAGTGCCCGATCCTGATCTACCATTTGGCGAACTCGTGAAAAATGAGCCAAACTATTCAATAGACGCAGATCGTATTCGTGAACAAAGCAGTGAAATACAGCATGAGATCAAGCAAGTTTCAGATAATCACTATGTTAAACAGTGGGATAACGTTGCATGAATGAACTAGACACTTGGTTAGAGCGGATCGGAAATTGGTACAAAGACCGAAAGCATGATCAAGTGGAGAAGTTAGAGCCTTTGATCTTAACGCCTCCAGATGCACTCTGGGGGCCTTTGATCACGGATGAACAGAGCAAAGGCATCGCATGCTGGTTAGACGGATGCTTGAGAATCTTTACGTTTTATCGATATAAAGATGAAATTCTGACGGCATCGACAAAGCTTCCACCACCAAGCCCACCATCTATCTCAAACGAACTTTGTGGCTCGCACCATCAGGAAAAAGCTTTCCAATACCTGATGTTTGCCTATAGTAAGCTTCAAGCTGTGTCTTGTAATCCAAAATCAGAACCTGACTTACAAGAGTGGTGTACACAGCGGCTACAGCACTTGTGTGTATTGGCTTTGGAGTTTACCAACCAACAACAAGAACCGCGCTGGAAAGAAGAATCAGAAAAATTGATCGAATCGCATGTACGCTTTATGGCAAGTCAACACCAGAACGATGATCAAGGTATAGCTCTACGTCAACTGCACTGATCCACTCCTTGTTCAACCCCTGTTCGATCAAGCATCAAAGCTGAACCTCATCAAAAATAAGCACCTTGATCATGCTTCAGGAACGGACTCCATAAGCTGTAGAATTTAAATGGTAAGCTTTTGAATGTTAATGATTAGCCGAATTGCAGGCAAAAAAAAGCGAGTCCCTTAGGAACTCGCAAAAATCTATTCAGTATGATGTAACAAAATATGAGCCAATCTATTAATCATAAGAAAGGACAAAAGGTTGTCTATTCGGGATAAATAATAATCAACTGGATGCGCTACATTGTCATCAATTTGTCAGCGTTAGGTGCGGTTTTAATCAGCACCTAATGTGTTAAAACTATCCATTCGTCGACCGTAAATATGGGCTTCTTACAACTGAGCAGTGACAGTGATTGGTGACTAGTGGCCAATCGCCATTTCGTCGAGCGCTAAGAACACGTTTTCGTCTAAATGACCTTCGTGAACTTGTTTACACACTTTACGACGCACAGCTAAACCAGAGATCAAACGCTCAATAGACAAGTGTCGATTGCTGGTGCTGTCACGGTCGTTGTAAAGCTCAATCAAGCGACTCAGTGTTTCGTATGGGATAACGTCCTCCCCTACTCTCAACCAATCAAGCTTCTCAATGAGCTCAGAACACTCTTCTTTGATTGAAGCATGTGAATGCCCTGTCATAGCAGATAAAGCCGTTATACTGCGTTCTAGAGCCTCTGCAGAGGTATATTTAGAGAGAGTAATCATGATCTCGTCAGCGTTGATCTCAACAGAGTGTTTACGCTGCTTAACTCGACGTCCCAATTTGCCTCTTGGCGACGGTGCTTTGCGCTGAATTGGCTCAAACTCACCATCGATAATCTCAGACAACTCTTCCAATTTCTGCTTAGACACCATTTCATTACGCAGTGGGTTCGGTAACGTTGGTGCCATATTACGCTTGCCTGCATTGGTGGTGCGTGCTCTTGAGTAACGTAAGACTTCTTCCACATTACATTTGATATCAACCTGATAATCAGTCGTTTTTCCTTTTTCGATCAACGCGGTGATCGTTAAGTGATAACCCCAAAGGTTAACCAGGAAGGTATCTTCTTGATCCCCTACTTCACCTAACTTTCTGAGCTCGCGGATCAGATCCATCGAAAAACGACGCCAATCGATGTTACGCGCCAATTTCTGATTCAGCTCGCTGAGCAACATGCAATCTGTATGGCGGCGTGCCATACGGCTTCTAAAGTACGAATACATTTGGAAGACCAAGGTATGTTGCTTCAGGATTTCTGGCGGAAATAGGAAGAAATAGTCACGCGTCAGCAGCTCTTCGTAGAACGAAGGTTCCCAAACCAGGATGTATAGGTTCGGTTTAATGCGAATTTCGCCGTCAGAGCCTTCTGTAGGCGCTTCTTCCGATGCGGTAATGGTTCTAGCTAGGAATCGGAAACGATCACTCTTAAAGCCTTCTGGCATGTTCTCGCTAAGCCAACGGCCTGTGAGCTCATGCAATTGGAAATCGGTAAATTCGATACGATCAATACTGTCACGGATCGAATCACGTGCCGGCCCGCTGTCTTTCTTGCCACGCAAGGACAAAATATCCGTGATGTAAAGTGGTGTTTTGTTCGGTGTGTGTTTCGCGTCTAGATGGTAATCATCTTGGTGATGATCATGATATTGAACAGTAAGCGTGAATAACGCGAATAGCGTCATCAGATCATCAACCGTCATAATGTTTTTTGAAGATCGAGTCTCGATCACCGCTCGAGTGCCAGAGATCGAAACCATTGATTTTTGGTAGCTCTTGCGCGTTCTAGGGGGCGCTAAGGCTTGATCAATAATACCCGCCCAATTGGTTGGCGACACAATAAATTGATCAGCTTCGTCTTTCATCGTTGGTGGGGTATTGAGTCCGTGTTCATTCAATAAGCGTTTGTTGACTTTGGTTTGAGCTAGAGCTTTAGATCGCTTTTGCTTCTCATTTTGCTTCACGCTTTCTGTCACTAAGCTAGTAGCACCCAGTACTGATATCAATTGGTTTGGGTTAACAAAGCGATGCAGCATAGTTTTACCAGCAAGACCTTCTTCAAAGCGAACCGGAATTTGCCTGAAAAGACCGATACTGACCGCAGCTCTTAACCTTTGCTGTAAGGCTGCACGAGTAACTTGACCATCGGTTGATTCAATAATCTCGGTAGTAGAAACGTAACCGTCTTTGCTGCTAAACCCACGAAGTGAAATTAGGTTAAGAAGCTCAACGATGCTTTTGGTGACACCTTTGAAGTGTTGATATTGTTCTATCCATTCAACGGCTGTTTCAGATACCTCAAATAAATGACCATCTTTGTGGCTTCGTGCCTTAATTAACAATTTCTCTTCTGGTTTCATTTTTGATCCGTATCACACTAACCGTAATTTCACTATAGTTCCTGAATGATAAAGAAAGAATGATCATAAATAAAGAGAATTTATTGGCTTTTAAATAACTGATCTTTTTGATTAATATGATCTTAAATGATTAAGTGATCTAATGATCTGGCTGTTCTCGCAGCTTTAAGTGGCTGAATTTAAAGGTTTAAAATAAAACCCCTTGGAAAGCATGATCATAAAAACCCCGAAACTATGATCATTAAATCAAAGAAAGCATGATCACAGAACACCAGAAGTATGATCATTAACTCATTGTAAGCATGATCATTATTGGCTTGAAAGCATGATCATTATACTTATACAGCTTATCCACAGTTCGGAAGTCAACATCATCTTCTAAGTCACTTCATACAACTCAATGCGGATATTTATGATGCCCAATCTATCGGAACAATGATCAAGTGATGGTACTTTTTTATCCTTCCCGCCCTATTGAGGATAAAATTTAACCTGTATCTGTTGAAAATGGATAGCTTTGATGTATTTAGCGTAGGTGGGAGTTAACTAGGAAGCATGATCATGAAATTGTCATGTTTGCGTATTCTCGGTCAGTGTAGATTGAATTTTCAATCATTGAGCCCTTATAGGCGTTGAATCCCCATTACAAAAGCATTTGTCCGTAACTTAGCTCTTAAATTACATGCTTCCGGAACGATATTTACTTGATCATTTTTCCGGAGTTTGATCATTTGTAATGTGCAGTTGCTCGGATCAATATTGCTAAGTTTGCGCCTTGATCATGCTTCATAATTTGGTGTTATTAATTCTCTTACATTAGATGTGTTCCATGATCATTCTTCCGCTCAGGTTAGAATCCTCTGTTGTTTTTTTGCACCTCCTCTTCTCTTATGTTTTGAATTTTTTGTTCATTGAGGTTTGTTTAATTTTTATTGAATTGAAAATCTAGAAATTCGAATGCAAATCACACCAACCGTAATCTATGCTTGTGTTTCAATCGTTCCGCAGCTTTTTAGCGATAATTTCATTTACATTGTAAATAAGTGATGCTGTAACACTTTAAATGTGCGCTTAAAATAACATGGTTGTGCATGATGAAAATGATGACTTTTAGTATTACTCTGAGGTGATGTTTCATCAAATTGTAAAAACACTGTCTATTTTATGTGAGTTTACTCATAAATGCATGTTCATGTTTTTGTTGTGTTTGTTGTTAATCGCTGTACAATTTGTACTTAGTTAATCATTACGGAAACTGGCAATGAAAAGAGAACAAACGATTGATAAGCTCTATCAGCTAGCCGAACAAACTCAACAAGTTCAGGCTGACCGAATTGAGATTATTTTGGAAGAGCGAAGTGATGAACATTTCCCTCCAATGTCTAAAGCTATGATGGAGACTCGTTCTGGTTTAACGCGTCGTAAACTCGATGAAGCGATCACTAAACTTGAAGCTGATGGCCATCAGTTTACAAAGAACAACGCCAATCACTACTCGATTTCATTGACAGAAGCTCACATGTTGATGGACGCGGCAGAAGTGCCAAAGTTCCATCAACGTAAGCAGCATGCTGACAATAAACCATGGATTATCAACGTACAAAACCAAAAGGGTGGTACGGGTAAATCAATGACGGCAGTTCACTTAGCTGCGTGCTTATCTCTAAATTTGGATAAGCGCTACCGTATCTGTCTGATTGACTTGGATCCACAAGGCTCTTTGCGTCTGTTCTTAAACCCACAAATTAGTGGTGCAGAGCATGACAGCATTTATTCTGCAGTCGATATCATGTTGGATAATGTGCCAGAAGAGCAGGATGTTGACCTAGAATTCTTGCGTAAGAACGTGCTGTTGCCAACTCAGTATCCTAACTTGAAGACTATTTCAGCCTTCCCAGAAGATGCGATGTTTAATGCTGAAGCATGGCAAAGCCTGTCTAGAGATCAGTCACTTGATATTGTTCGTCTTTTGAAAGAAAAGCTTATCGACAAAATCGCCGATGATTTTGATGTGATCATGATTGATACTGGGCCACACGTGGACCCGTTAGTGTGGAATGCAATGTACGCGTCGAACGCACTTTTAATTCCATGTGCAGCCAAGCGTTTGGACTGGGCTTCAACGGTTAACTTCTTCCAGCACTTGCCAACGGTTTATGAAATGTTCCCGGACGATTGGAAAGGGCTTGAGTTCGTTCGTCTAATGCCAACGATGTTTGAAGACGACAACAAAAAACAGGTATCAGTTCTGACCGAGATGAACTACCTGTTGAATGACCAAGTAATGATGGCCACGATTCCAAGAAGCCGCGCCTTTGAAACTTGTGCTGACACTTACAGCACGGTTTTCGATCTGACGGTAAGCGACTTTGAGGGCGGTAAGAAAACTCTGGCTGTCGCTCAAGACGCAGTACAAAAAAGTGCTCTAGAATTAGAGCGTGTATTACATAGCAACTGGCCTTCACTTAATCAGGGATAACAAGAATGGCAATTAAAACATCTGACTTAAATGCAAAGCTATTTGGTAAAGCAAATAAACGTCGCGTAGCTACGCCACAAGAAGCTCAAGCTGCGCTAAAAGAGCAAGCTCAAGTAATTGAGCTTTCTGTTGCGGGTGAAGATTTAGTTTCATTTGAATTGGTTCGAATTCCAGCCGCTGATGTAGCAACACGAACGGTTGTTTTTGAAGAGAATGCTCGTGAGCAGTCTTTCTTAAATGAGCACGCGCTTTCTGACGTACTAACTACGCTTAAAGAGCGCGGCCAGCAATATCCAGCGGTTGGTCGTAAGAACAAAGACGGCAAGATTGAAGTTCTTGATGGTAGCCGTCGTCGTATGTCATGTATTTTGGCTGACAAAGAGTTCTTGATCTATGTCGCTGAAAACATTAACGGCGAACATGCTAAGTTTCTATCAGATGTAGCTAACGCTCATAAACCACTTTCTCTCTATGAGAAGGGGAAGGAGATGCAAGCGAAGCTTGATAAAGGCGAAGCTGAAGATCAGAAAGCACTCGCTAAAATGTTCCAGTGTAGTGAAGCTTTGGTGAGTGGCGCGTTGAAAGCGGCGGCTTTACCACTTGAATTATTACAAGCTTACCCAAATGTGAGCGATCTTGGCCGCCCGACTATTGTTAAGTTACACAAACAATTTAGCGGTCTTACTAGTGAGCAGCAACAAACATTACTGACCAAGTGTGATGCTTCTGAAGGTTTTGTGTGGCAGCGCAGCGAAGCTCAAGGCGTAACTCGTTTAACAAAAGATGTGACAGAGACTTTAGAAGGTTGGGTGCTCGAACTAGCACCAGCACCCGCGAAGAAAGCTTCTCCAAAAGTTGAACTTATTAAAGGTCGAGCGTCATATAGCCGTAAGGGTTCAAACTTGGCGTTAAATCTTAAGAAAGTTGATGATACAACAATGGAAGAAATCCTAGCATTCGTACAATCTAAGTTAGACTAAGTCACGACTTTTGATTACTCCTCTAAAGCCGCTTTATGCGGCTTTTTATTTGGCTGTGATAAACTGTGTTTAGATGAATCTGGACGCTAACTATGACAAACCCAACCAATACTTTTCTGCATACACTTTCTAATATTGCCCAACACAATGGTCACCGTTACGGTGTGGTCTTTGATGGCGACTTTGATTGGCAAAACTCTGCTGTTTTTACCTTCCTTCAAAATTCGTACACACCGAGCATCTTCCAGATTGGTGGAACTCCGTTTGAAGGTGTGATTTATGCTCCAGTCAAAAAAGGCCAACAATTGCTTGGTCGTGAGTGCCAAGTTGTTGTTTGTGATTTTAGAGATCAGTTTGATGCGAATGGTTTTAGCGCTGCACTAGGTTCGTTAATCGGTGGTGGGCTGTTGTTGGTGTTGCCGCCAAAAGTTGATGACTCTGAAGATAACGAGAGCTTTGGCCAACGTTGGTTAAAGGAGAATTTCAATAAGCTCATTTCGGTTTCACAACACAACGAAACAGACGATGTTGTTCAAGCGACTAAAGCACTTCCTCTCAAGCAAGACTTTGAAAACAGTTTGGACAAATTCGAACAGCAAAATCTGGCTGTTGAGTTGGTTAAAAAAGTGGTGTCTGGGCATCGTAAACGACCTTTAGTTCTCACGGCAGATCGAGGACGTGGTAAAAGCTCTACATTGGGTATTGCCGCTGCTCAGCTTTTGGTTGAGCGTCATGGATTAAATATCATCGTGACAGCGCCTTCAGTGAAAGCAATCGAGCCTGTATTTTCCCACGCGAGTCAAAGCCTAGAAGACTGTGAAGTGCTCAACGCAACTTACATTTGCTATCAAAGCGGAAGTTTAAGATTCGTAGCACCAGATGAATTACTTAAGTCTAAGCCTGATTGTGATTTGCTATTAGTCGATGAAGCGGCTGCAATTCCAATCCCGATGCTCAAATCTATGGTTGGCATTTATCATCGTATGGTTTTTTCAACCACCGTTCACGGATACGAGGGGAGTGGGAGAGGGTTTGGACTTAAGTTCGAGTCTTGGCTTTCAGAGCATCGCCCGGGGTGGAAAGGTTTTAAGCTCGATCAGCCCATTCGTTGGAATCGCAATGATCCACTAGAGCGTTGGTTGTTTGATTGCTTCTTGCTTGGTAACGACGCGTCGCTAAGTGACTCGGTGATTCATGAGTTAGATAGCTTTTCTGATCTGGCAATCAACCAACTGAGCTTGGTCGAGTTATCAAAGGCAGAATGCTTGGCGAACCCGGAGCCGCTACAGCAATGCTTTTCTCTTCTTGTTGACGCTCATTATCAAACGTCACCAAACGATCTAATGCAGTTTCTCAACAATCCAGCAATCCGTTTGTACGCTGCTTGGCAGAAAAACGAATGTTTAGGTTGTATGTTGGTAACTGAAGAAGGTGGGTTGGATAGCGATCTGATTGCTCAGATTCAACTTGGAAAACGAAGACCTCAAGGTCACCTAGCTCCAGTGTTACTCGCAAACCAACTGGGTTGTACGCAAGCGGCGCTCAGTCGTTGCCTTCGAGTTATGCGTATTGCCGTTTCAACACGTCATCAAGGTTCGGGGATTGGTCGTTGGATGTTGGGGCAGTTGTCAAAGCAAACTAATCAGGCGGATTACTTAGCAACGAGCTTTGGCGCTACCAGTGAATTGATTTCATTCTGGCGCGATAACGATTTTGTACCTGTGCACATTGGCCACCAGCGCGATCAAGCAAGCGGCTGTCACTCGGTATTGATGGTTAAGCCACTTAATAAAAGCGCACAGAATTGGGTCTACAATCTGATAAGTCACTTTGAACGTAGTTTCTGTTTTCTCACTTCTGGTTCTTTGGCTTCTCTCGAGGTTGATATGGTGCGCGCATTATTACCAAGGCAAGCAGAATCTATGGCAGAGTCTGAAATCCAACTCATCAGGAATTATGTCGATGGTGGTAATAGTTACGACAGCATTGGTTTCAGTGTCCTGAATTTGATTCTCCAAAGTAATGGTCATCAAGCGCACATAACTGAATCTGACGCTATAATCGATACAGGTTTCGTTGTTCCAGACTTACTTATCGCGAAAGTCGTGCAGCAGAAAGAGTGGGGGACTTGTGTCGAACAGTTTAATCTAGTCGGACGAAAACAAGCTGAGCTACAGTTTAGGAAAGATGTCGGTACTCTACTATTAAATTTACACTGTAAATAAGTAGGTCAACGATCGTCACTAAATTTGGAACGACAGAGCATATGTCGAGCTGTTAATTAGATTTACAGTGTAAATTAGAAGGCCGGATTTACACTGTAAACTGAACCGCGGTATGTAATGACCTATGTGATTTCAATTATCCAATCTTTATGCAATTTCTCAATTTGTTGAACATGTCCATCATGGCGCTCATTTCCTATCTCAATTCTACCGATCTAATCATCGCCGTTGTTTGGAAGGTATAATTTCATATTATCACATCAATTCATCCCGAATCGTTTGGTGATGAAGATCCGTCGCTGTATTGCGATCTTATGCTCGTACCCAATATTCATAGTTTGAAAAATCGTGAAAGAATCTTTTTTGTAAAGGTGAAGAAGAGATTAGAATCGGTCAGTCTTATTTATGAGTCCCTTTGCAACATCGAAAGTAAGTGATGTGACGCTGATTATTCTACTGTAGTGATTCTAAGCACAGAGCGAATTATATAGACTGCATAACAACAGAGTTATTATGGGTACACAATTCGAATGTGGGATAGCATCGTTACATTGTCGGAAGATAGGAAGCAAGTGATGGCATGTCTGCCGTCTGGGTTTGTGGTCAACGCAAGCTTTGACAATAAGACATTACCAACAACCTTAGAAGCTTTGAACGCATCAAACTATTTTATTTTCGAAGAAGAGATACTGCGTTTTGTCACTCTTGCTAAAGAAGGTAAGGGAGAAGCTTATCAAGGAATATTGATTGCTGAAGTTCGTAATTCCAGTGTTACGGTTGAACTGTCTGATGATGAGATGCTCGCAAGTCTTGTTGTAACTGGGGCATATAATGGGCAGGCATTACGTGGCAGCGATATCATTCATTGCTTGGCTCAGGCTCACATAACGAAAGGAATTAATAAGCTAGCACTTAGAAAAGTCTTAATGATGAGTAGCAAGCTAAAGCCGGGTGAAAAATTTACTCAGCCCGTTGCCAAAGGTTCTCCAGCTGTGAAGGGTAAAGATGCTAAGTTTTCAGCATTGGTTGAAGACATTACTCATCAAGTATTAAAGCCTCGCAGTAAAGACGCCGGTAAGATCGATATGCGAGATCTCGGCGAAACCATTACCGTTGGTCAGAATGACCCGCTAATGAAACGTACTCCTGCCACCAAAGGTATTGCGGGCTTTACCGTCCAAGGTCGAATTATCCCACCCCTTCCGGGCCAAGACAGTTTGATTAAGCCGGGAAAAGGCACCCACATTTCCCCTGACGACCCTAATTTATTACTTTCTTCATCCTCTGGTCTGCCCATTATTAAAGAGCGAAGTATCGAAGTGGATGACGCCTTATGTGTTAGCAATGTCGACGTATCTACTGGGCACGTTAAATTCAAAGGTAATGTGTTTGTCTCTGGGAATATAGAACCTGGAATGATAGTGAAGGCGACCGGAAGCATTACTGTTGGTGGCTTTATTGAATCTGCAGAAGTTCAGGCTCAGGGGGATATAAAAGTCGCGAAAGGAATCATTGGTCATACGATCAAAGAGGATGAGCCAAAAAGTTGTAAGGTACTTAGCAAAGGCTCTATCACAGCAAGCTACGCACAGAATACTGAACTGCAAACCAGCAATGACATTCTACTCAATCTACATAGCATGAGTAACGACATTCGTTGTGGCAACAACCTCATTGTGATGGATACCTTTAAGAAGCATGGCACACTTAGTGGCGGTGAAGCTAAAGTCGGCGGTAAAGTGGAATGTGTTTTCTTAGGCGTTGAAGGGGATACAGCAACTAAGGTTCATGGTTTTGCTCGCTTCGAGGGATATCAAAAAAAAATAGCTCAACTGAAGGAGATTTATAAGCACGCTCAAGAACAAACCATGGACGTCATCCGTCAAGAACTCGAATTTAAGAAGCGACCAAAAGCGGAAAGAAGCGAAGAGCAAGCGTTGGAGATTGAGCAGCAACGAGAAAAAAACAATCAAGCGATAGAGAAGACTAAATCGCAGTTGGATACACTCGAAGCTGAATTTGAGACAAACCTTGCCGAGTGCACAGTAGAGGCGCACGAGAAAGTGTACACCCGTGTATCTGTTTTGTTTGGTGATGAGATGGTGACGACTAAGCGAACGCACGGCGGCAGTGTTTTCTCGTTCAATCAATATGAAATTCAATGTTCTTTCAAAATGGAGAAAGAAGATATCTCATTGTAATTGAGCGACTCTGAAATTGCCCAATACTAAATAGAGCGGTTCGAGCAGTTTTCTGCTCATTAGACCAAATAAGAAAGGGGGAGCTGATGCTCCCCCTTTGCTTTTGCTGATATTGACTTAGTTCGATTCTTTAAGTCACATGAGCGCTTTAACTTGCCGCTTTTACCTTTCCTTGCTTCAAGTCTGACAGAACTTGTGATTTTGGTCCGTCGGCAATAATGCTGCCTTTCTCCATCACAATCACTCTATCCACGATATCCAACATCGACGTTTTGTGGGTGATAAGAATCAAAGTCTCACTAGGTAACAGCTGGCTCAGCTGATGCTTAATGTGCATCTCTGAACGGTTATCCATAGCACTGGTAGGTTCGTCCATCAACAATACAGGAGGGCGCCCTAGGAAGGCTCTAGCTATGGCTATCGACTGACGTTGACCTCCTGAGAGTAAACCACCACCTTCACCGACTTGGCGTTCTAAGCCTGCGGGATCTTGCTGAGTAAAAGCGGTAACACCTGCACGGTTGGCTGCATCCATGACATCACGATCGTCAACCAACGGGCGTCCCAAGGTAATGTTGTCTCTTACCGTGCCATAGAATAGATTACTGTCCTGCGGCACACAGCCTATATTGCGTCGTACGTCGACATGGTGAAGTTGTTCCATATCGGTGTCATCAATGCGTACATGACCTTCTGTGGGCTTATACAGGCCCATAATCAGGCGTTCAAGTGTGCTTTTACCTGAACCAATTCGCCCAATAATCGCGACCTTTTCACCTGGACTAATATTAAGAGTCAGGTCTCTTATAGACGCGATTGGCGAATCAGGGTAATGGAATGTTACTTTATCAAGCGCGATATGCCCTTGAATAATCGGACGGTGGATGTATCGCTTACCTTCCTCTTGTTCACTGGGCATCGACATGACTTGTTCAATCAAGGTCATTGATGACTTCGCTTGGTTATAACGCGTAGAAAGCAATGATAACTGGACAAGAGGACCAATTGCTCTACCACTCAACATAGTAGCGGCAATCAAGCCACCCATTGTAAGAGTGCCTTCTGCCATTAGGTACACACCAAAAATAATCATTCCCACATTGGTACTTTGTTGAACAAAGCCAGCAGTATTTTGGATGCTATCGGTAATACGACGACTCTTGATATTCCAGTTCGCCATGTGCGCAACAGCTTCTTCCCAGCGGAATTGGAACTGGCTTTGAGCGCTGAATAGCTTAACGGTTTCTAGCCCCGCTAAACTCTCAATTAAGTTTGCGTACTTCTGAGAAGCAAGGCGAGAGCCTTCTTCAATGGTACGACGCAGCGGGCCTTGTATTAACAACGCATAGATGATCAGTATTACCACGCCAACGACAGGAACAAACACAAGGTTGCCAGCCATTAACCAAATTAACGCCAGGAACATAAGAGCGAATGGCAAATCGATTAATGAGCCTATTGTTGCCGAAGTAAAGAACTCACGGATTGACTCGAATTCTTGCAGATTTTTAGCAAAAGCACCGACAGAAGCAGGCTTCGCTTCCATGCGAATCCCGAGCACCTTACTGAACAACTTAGATGAAATCAGGATATCGGATTTCTTACCCGCAACGTCAATAAAGTAGCTTCGCATTAACTTTAAAAGCAAGTCAAAGAGGAAGACGACAAAAATACCACTCGCGAGTACCCATAGCGTCTCAAACGCAAGGTTTGGTACCACTTTGTCGTACACCAAACGAGTAAACATTGGAGCTGCAATAGCGAAAAGGTTGATTAGAATTGATGCGATCAGCACATCTCGATAGATTTTTTTAGATTGCCAAATTGTGCTCCAAAACCAGTGACCTTCGCGCGTTTTTAAAATTTCTGGCGAGCGTTCATCATAACGGAATTGTTTTTTTACTAAGAAGTAACGGCCGATGAATTGCTCTTTTAACTCTTCTATTGGGATGACGATTGGCATCATCCCACTTTCCGTTGTGATGATTTCGGCTTCTTGCTTCTCAATATCGATACTATTAAGAACGCAAGCCTCACCTTGCTTGAGTAACAATACGGCTGGCAGAATTAAGTGAGGGATGTTTTCTAGATCGGAACGGTTTTCTTTGGCCACTAACCCCGCACGCTCTGCAGAGCGAGGGAAAAGGAAAGGGGTTAGCTTTCCATCTGAGAGTGGTAGCCCATTGATCAACGCTTCGGGCGAGTTAGCTAACCCGTAATACCGACTAACGTAGATCAGTGAGTTTAATAGTGGATCTTGCATGCGATATAACCTTACAACTATTTATCAACAATGAAGCCTTGGAACACTTCTACGTAGTTATCAGACAAAATATCTAACTGAGTCTGAGTTTCAATTCGTGACGCAATAGTCGTCACACCAAGGTTATGAGCCGTTCTTGAGATAGACGTTAACGTAAATTTCTGTTTTTCGTCATCAAGGTTATGAGTAAATAGGTAATCCAGCTTCACATAGCTAGGGCGGTACTCGTTGATATAATCGAGCGATTGGAAGTTGCGTCCATAGTTATCAACACCAAACACCGCATCAGCGTTGCGAATGGTGTTACACAATAGTGCTGTGTAGTGAGGAACATTGACGAAACAGTTTTCTGGAATTTCAAAATGCAACAGATGAGCGATTGACGCATTTTTCTCAAGAGACTTTCCGATCCAACGGATGAAGCTTGGCTGAGAAATACTGCTTGGCGAGATATTGATAGCAACGGGGCTAGTAAGCTCTTTTGCATTCAGTTTATCAATCATCTTCTCGATAACGTATTGATCGAGGATGTGGCTCATTTCAAGCTGTTCTAATGCGTATAAGTATTGGTTGGCACCGTAACGAACCCCCTCTTTCTCAATCGCAGAGAACACTTCTTGGTGATAGGTTTTGCCAAAACTATTATTTGCAGCTTGGAAGCGGAAAGTTACTAGGTCATTGATGATTGCTTCTTCGACCAACATGCGCCATTGCTGTTTACCCATTACAGCGCCATGGTCGTCAGCAGTTACGTAACCGTAAGCGAGCTCACGGTTAGCTTTCGCGCTAGACAGTGCGTTATCGACCAAAGACATGATTTCAGTACTGGTTTTACGTTTCTTGCTGTATGTCACACCGAGAGCTATGTGTGGATTTGCCATACCTGTTGGATCTGAACCTAGATTTTGAATGCAGTTTACGATGCTGCTCGCGACGAGTTTCAGTTCATTTTCATCAATGTTCGGCATAATGAAGCCAAACTCATCACTAGAAATACGAGCGATAGTAATATCTGGAGATGAAATAGAAGCCTGTAGATGTTCAGCTAATTGGTGAACTAAGGCATCGCCTTCTTGATAGCCTTTGTCATCATATTCTTCACTAATAAATTCGGCTTTTAGCACCGCCAGACCACCTAAACTAGACTCTTCTAACCACTGAGTTAGTTGAGACATGTAGTAAGCACGGTTACCTAACTGAGATACAGGATCGATATACGCGCGTTCACGAAGTCGTTGCGCTTCTTGTGCTTGGCTCTTAAATGCAAGTTCAACTTGAGTCGACATGTGGTTAATACCGTCGACGACTAAGATGAGGTCTTTTGTTTTAGGGCGAACCAGAGGCTCACCGAACTGATTTTTGGCGATTTGATCCATTTTTTTTATGATTAATGACAGCGGACGTAGTGCTCGTTGGAGTATCCATGAAATCGAGATCAAACCCAGTAAGAAAATCGCTCCAAAGAAGGTCACTAGCCGTGTAAATGCCTCCCAAAGCTGAGTATAGGCTGGGCCTGGGTGGCTCACTATCTCAACTTCAGCAAGTTGCATCCAACCACTAGTAATCACGCGGCGATCATGAATCGGTTTAAACAAATTCAGGTTGGTAAACCATTGTGGGACACCACTTGGTTTCACAGGGTATGAACGAAGAATATCATCTCCTGTGTCTAAAAAAATCAATCGTACGACAGAGTAAGAACTACCATCAAACAGTGCGTTGATAACAGACTCTACAGCCACTTGATCCTTTTCTTCGAGGTAAGGGGCGAGCGCCAGTCCAACAGTATTAATGGTATTATTTACTTCAGAGCGTTGCTGCTCTTCTAAGTAGTCACGGGTGGTATTGAATTCGATCATAAAAACTGAGGTCATCAGTAATATGAAAACCGCAACCATTCCGACCACAAGCTGTTTATATAAAGTCATTGTACCTACTCATCGTAATTGATAATGGGTTTGTTTAATTTTAGAGAGCGCTCACGCGAACGTAAGTCGTTCCATAAGCTCAATCTTGAAGATTTTCCTGATAACTTGCCGCTGCCTGCCGCCGACTTGATTAACCATAGGTTTTTACCATTGAAGCTGTATATCGGTCGTAGATCTCTGCGCTTGGAGCCGCGTTTTATTTCAGGGTTTAAGTTGTCTAAAATTAGTGGTTCTGCACTGGGTGTAGAGTAGTAAGCCAACACCATATGGAATTGGTTTAACTCAAGTGCTTTTACATACACTAATCGTAATTTCTTATCTGGGACGCCGAGTTCAAGTAAAGAGAAGTATTTTGCGATAGTGAAATCTTCACAGTCACCCGCGTTACTGCCCAAAAATTCCAGCGGTGTCGCCCAGTAGTCATTCTTTCCCCAAAGTATACTGTCATCGACAAAGTACATTTGGTTGAAGAACCGGTTTACCGAATCGAGTTTTTCTTTTTCACTTAACCCTGCGTACGACGTCATATTCGAGCGCCATGTCGATACTCGTTTCCCTGCTCTTTCTCCGTAGGTTACAGAGACTGCGTCTATCCACCTTTGGTCACTCTTGTTCAGTGCTCCGGAAGTAAAAGAGGTAAGGAACAGTAGCAATAACGAAAACCGAGATTTCATTGCCGCTGCTCTTGTTTTTTCACTGCATGTAGGAAGACGTTCTCAAGCATTAACCGTCCTTACTCTTTTAGTGCGTTGTTTTGAGCACTCAAAATTGGCTTCAACATATATTCAAGCACGGTTCTTTTACCCGTAATGATATCGACAGAAGCGGTCATACCGGGAATGATAGGCAGCTCTTCATTAGCCCCAAAACTGTACTTCTCGGTACGAACACGCACGATGTAAAAACTGTTACCTTCTTCATCTTGAGTGGTGTCAGCACTGATGTGTTCTAACACACCTACTAAACCACCGTATTTAGTAAAGTCATAGGCACTGAATTTAACCACAGCGCTCAATTCTGGACGGAGGAATGCGATATCTTGTGGAGCAATTTTCGCCTCAACTAATAGGGAATCTTCAGTTGGTACAATCTCAACAATGTCCATACCCGGTTGGATAACACCGCCTACGGTATTAATACCAAGCGTTTTGACGGTTCCTGTTACTGGAGAAACTACTACAGTACGATTAACTCTGTCTTCAAGGCCAACCGCTGATTCCGTCATTGCAGAGAGCTTATCTTGTGCTTGGTTTAGCTTCTCTTGTTGTTCTGATCGGAAGTTCAATGCAGCATCGATACGACTGAGCATTGCTTCTTTGATTGCTGAACGTAGAAGAGGGATTTTGAGTTCGCTAGAGGTCATTTCTCGACGAGTGTCGTTAACTTGTCTTTGCAGCTTGAGCAGTTCAATTTTTGGCACCACCCCTTCATCAGCAAGAGGCTTGGTAATATCCAGCTCTTGGCGGGCAAAGTTGTAACTCTGTCTTAAATTCTGAACACGCGCTTTTATTTCAACTAGGTCTTGTTGCTTCTGTCCAACCTGTTGATCAAAAACGGAAAGTTGGTTCTTCAGGTTATTCAGATCTTGACGATATTCTGCTTTTTGGCGATTAACCAATTTGGGGTGAAGGTCGTAGAATAGTGGTGGGAAGGCGAGTTTACCATAATCGAGTAAGACACTTTTTTTCCACTCTTTTACTGAGAATTCTTCATTGATAACCACACTGGTCAGTGAGGCGGACAGCATGAGTACATTAGCCGTTAAGTTCGCAACTTGTTGCTCACGTTCACGAAAGTCAGAGCGGAATCGAGTGTCATCTATTAATAGTAATTGTTGCCCTTTTTGAACTCGTTGCCCTTCTTTGACTAAAATTTCTTTAACCAAACCACCTTCAAGGTTTTGCACCACCTGAATCTGAGAGGAAGGGATCACCTTGCCTTGGCCAACAGTCACTTTGTCGATTTCAGCCCAAGCAGACCAACCAATAGCAGCGACAAAAAACAGAACGATAACCCACAACATAATACGCGCACTGGTGGGCGTATTGAGGAGCAGTGCCGCTGTTTTGTCATCGACATACTCAAGTTCGGTCTCGTTCAATTTGCTGAAATTTTTCTGACTCATAACAGTCCTTGTTCGCTAAATAAAAGTGCAAGCTTTGTGAGTGTATTCTTACTTTTGATAAATGTTAAGGCTTTGCTCCTTTAAATCTTTGAATTTATATATTTTTTAACTCTTATTGTTTTTTGAAATCTGTTTTATCAAGTTGGTGTTTTCTCAGCTTGTCATAAAGCGTTTTTCGCGATACTTGCAGCTCTTGCTGTACCTCTTTTAAGCGCCCTTGATGACGATGTAGTGCCTCTATCAAGAGGATTTGCTCAAAGCTATCGGTTCGTTGGCTTAATGACAGTTGTTGCTCTTCTGTCTTTAGAACGATGTGGTCTTTATCGCTTTGCTCTTGATTATGATTAGGCTCTGGTTCAAGCGATTCCAGCTTGGGTTTAGTCAACACTCTGAGTTCTGCATGTTGGCGAAGCTGTCGAATATTTTCACTCCAGTGAGTGGCGATCAATCGTTGAACCTCTTTTTCTGTAATCACCGGTGGGGGTAACTGGTATCGACTTGCCGCACCACGAGCAAAATGTTTAAACAAAGAACCAATATCTTCTGTTCGTTGCGCTAGCGGTAGCAAATCAAATCGACGGAACTCACTTACCATTGTAGTAGGAAGTATTGTGGTTGCTAAAATGATACAAGTTGCACTGGTCTTGCATGAGTTTTCACGAAGTAGAGTGGGTTTTAGGTTCGCTAGCCACTGCCATTGGTCTTGAGTTAATGCTTCTGTTTCATGGATATAAAGTGTCCCACCCTGATGTTTCAAGAACAGTTGCAAAACAAACTGATGGAATGTCGCTTCGTCACTGCGTGGCAAATTAAACGCAGCAACAGGGCAAAGCTCTGCGGCTTGATGGCTGTGAAGATCGTGCGTGTACTGCGCCGTGACCCTTTTACCCGTTCCTAAATCGCCGACGAACAGTAGAAGTGGGTTAGTTTTGGTATCTAGAGAGATCAGTTCTCGGCGTAATGTCTGCATTGATGGCGATTGACCAATCAACTTTGGACCCACCTGATTCTGTACCGCCAACTCTTTACGTAATAGATTATTCTCTTCAACCAGTGCCAGCTTATCCGATGCTTTTTTTACTGCGGTCAGCAGGGCATCGACCACAAACGGTTTTTCCAAAAAATCATAAGCGCCAGCTTTCATTGCGGATACGGCTGTTTGCACGTCCCCATGGCCTGTCAGTACGATGATCTGAAAATGAGGGTTTTGATTCAGCAGCTTTTGTGTCAATTGAATACCATCCATCACTGGCATGTGAATATCGGTAATGACAATCCCAGCTTGCGTCACATCTATTCTCTTTAGTGCCTCAATGGCATTGGGGAAGCAGGTAATATCGATGCCTTCAATGAGCATGGCTTGTTCTACGGAGTCTCGAATGGCGGGTTCATCATCGACAAAATAGAGTTTAGGCAGAGGGTGCAAAAGTCGAATCCTTAACAGTATGTGAGGTTAGCTATGTGTGAAATTAGCAGTATGTAAAATTCATTTTCTAATCAACGATAACAACGGCACGTTAGCCCTTATCGTTATATAACGGGATGTTTAGCGAGAATACCATGCCTGAAGGCTCTAATCGGTTGGCGCTGATCGTGCCGTGATAAGCTTCAATAATCCGTTTCGATATTGAAAGCCCTAGCCCTAAGCCTTCCGGTTTAGTGGTAAAAAACGGGTTGAACAGCTGTTCTAGCTTATCGTCCGGCATGCCAATTCCGTTGTCCCAAATGATCAGCTGACAAGAGTTATGATGCAGTTGCCATTCGATGCCTATCTGTGGGCTGGCCGGTTGGTCAACGTTTTCCAGGTTTTGTTGCTCCTGCAAGATTTTCTGTTCAAGAACTTGTTGTTGAAGCGCTTGGGTCGCGTTGTGAATTAGATTCACCAGTACTTGCTCGAGTTCGGTTGGATGAATGGCAATATTAATGTGATTTGGCACCGTGCTTAGTCTTAGTGTAATGCCTTGCTTGATCATCAGCGCACTGAGAATACTGGTGGCGTTGTTGACCGCTTGGTGCAGGTTCGCGACATGATGTTCTTGTTTAGTGACCTTGCGAGTAAAGACTTTGAGTCGCGCTATGATGTCGGTAATGGTGTTGTTGAGGCCAATCATTTTCTCAAGATTGCTCTTCACTAAATCTGTCCGTTCCATTTCTAGCAGCTTTAAGCTGTTCTCGCTATAAGTTCGAAGTGCTGCAAGCGGTTGGTTGATTTCGTGGTTAATGCTGGCTGACAGCTCTCCGAGTACCGCTAATTTTGCTGTTTGGGTCAGCTCTTGTTCTGTCTGCTTCAGCTTTAACTGTGATGCTTGGTATTGAAAAATGGTTTGCTGAAGTTGTTGATTGGATTTCTTCAAATAGTGAGTACGTTTATCAACGGTTTGTTCTAGGTTTTGGTTGAGCCGGGTTAGCGCCACTTTCGCGACGTAAGTCTGTCGCCACGACCACGCGATGAGCATCACCAAGCTGTAAATCACCACGAAGATGACATCGATCTGCAGCACTTTAATAAGCTCTGCTTTGGCCTTTTTTAATGCGACAACTTGGTACTGATTGTTACTGAAGGTGGCGGGGTAAAGATTGAACGGCCCAAGTTTAAACAATCGGTTTGCCGTAAGTTCTTTTTGTACTCGATTTGGTTGAATGTTGTTGGGCTGATTAGCGTCGTTAACTTGTGGTTGATAGTTGGAAGAGCGAAAAGCTTCTATGATCGAAATTTCGCTTTGACCGTATTGGCGTTGCAGGGCGATATCGGTTTGTTGCTTCTGGCTTAACGGCAACAACGAGTGATAAAGCCACTGAGTTTGGCTCGAGAGAAAAACCACTTGGTTAGAGTCGAGTACCACAATCTCAAAATCATCGCTGGTTAGGATGTTTTCAAGGTTCTCTAGACTCACTTTAACGGTGATAACCCCAACAATGTCATTTTCTATATACAGGGGCGAAGACAAAAAGTAACCGCGTACGTTGGAGCGAGCCCCCAGTGCGACATAGTGTGTGCTGTTACCTTCAATCGCGGACGCAAAATAAGGACGAAACGAGAAGTTCTCACCCACGAAAGTACCGAGCTTCTGGTAATTACTGGAAGCGACCACAGTACCGCTCGGGTCATGAATATAGATGGTGTCAGCTTGGCTTTGATTAGACCATTCAAATAGCAATTGATTGAGCTGCGCAGCGGAAATCTTGTCTGTTTGTGGTGATGAGTCAAAATAAGAGAGCAGACGTGGGTCATGGCTGAGCAAATCAGGGATCTGTTTGAATTTATCCAGTTCAGAGTCGATTTGTAGGTTCGCTTTATTGGCTGCTTCGTTGAGCTTTTGAGTGACCACTTTTTCTTGAAATTGTACTGCCAAAAAATGAGTTGCGCTCAGCCCAATAGCCCCCAATAACAATGAGAATAAAACGAAGGGAGTCATTATGTTAAGCAGTATCTTAGTCACTAGGATCTCAGCATGTCATCGGTTTGTATAAAGATTATCAATATGATGGATAGAGTACCGAGATCTTGTTAACACAGAGCACCTTCTGTGAGACAAAACCATGGCTTAGACTTGTGTTTCAAAGGATTACAGCGCAGAATCAAAAAAAATTGAAAGGAGCAACCAAATGGAACTGACCGATATTCGTCGCGAATACGCTAAGGGTGGATTGAGACGTAAAGACTTAGCCGCAGACCCGATTGAGCAATTCAATCTATGGCTAGAGCAAGCTATTGAAGCTAAGTTGACGGACCCTACTGCCATGACAGTTGCTACGGTTGATGAAAATGGTCAGCCATTCCAGCGAATTGTTCTGCTAAAGAATGTTGATAAAGACGGCTTCGTTTTTTACACCAATTTAGGTAGCCGTAAAGCGCATCAGCTAGAGCGCAATAGCAAAATCAGTTTGCATTTCCCTTGGCACCCTCTTGAGCGACAAGTTCATATTACAGGCACGGCTGAAAAACTGACAGCAATGGAAAATATGAAGTACTTCTCGTCACGACCAAAAGAGAGCCAATTGGCCGCAATTGCAAGTAAGCAGAGTAGCCGTATCTCAGCTCGTGGCATTTTAGAAGGTAAGTATCTAGAGCTTAAACAGAAGTTCGCGAAAGGAGAGATTCCGGTGCCTTCTTTCTGGGGTGGCTTCCGTGTGCGCGTGGATAGCATTGAGTTTTGGCAGGGTGGAGAGCACCGCTTGCATGATCGCTTCTTGTTCTCACGCCAAGATAGCCGTTGGGATATCGACCGCCTAGCGCCTTAATTTTGCTTAACTGCTTAACTGCTTAACTGCTTAACTGCTTAACTGCTTAACTGATCCAAAAATACCGTTGATTAGACGTATCAACGGTATTTTTTGTCTGCATCTCATCAAACCAATATCTAGTCACTGTGCAGAACAACGGAGATCTGCTTTTTAAGCAGGGTTTCTGGGATCATAGAGCCTAGCCCCGAGTCCAACGCATACTCAATCAACTGGCTTTTACTGCGCGCATCAAATTTCTGTTTCAACCTGGCGACATGCCCTTCGACTGTTTTGATTGAAATGTTCAACGTAGACGCGATGTACTGTGGTTTCTTGCCGAATAGCAGCAAGAACAGCACTTCTGATTCTCGCGAAGTCAGTCGCTTTTTGAGCTTTGATATGCGTGGCTTTGATCCTGCAATGGACACTTGATTGTCTTTTTCGCAAGTTGCCTGACACACCCAATGGCCTACTTCTAAGATGGCGGTGTCGGTGAGTTCTTGACCATAAAAAATGGTGCCTTGAACTTCGCCATTCCCATCAAGCCAAGGGGTTTTAGTAAAAATATGGGCGTGCCAGCGTCCGTCTGGATAAGGGTGAATATCGAGGATTTTAAGAGTACTGCGTGTATCCATTACATGTTTGTCTTGAGCCCTGAAATCCTGCGCGCATTCGGTTGTTTGACTAGGCATATCGAAATCGGTTAAGCCCGTACAAGTTTCGTTGGGTTTTAAGCCAATTAATTGGTTGTAAGCAAGGTTGGCATACACGAAGACAGAGTCAGTATCTTTGCACCCCCAGCAACCTGGAAGTTGTTCAAATAAAGAACGATGTATGGAGTTGAGGGAATCCGGCAAGGTTTTATCTCGTAAGAGGAAGTATTGCAATGATATCAGTTTCTTATAGAGCTGCAATGACAATTAGAAGTCGAGTTATGCATCAAAAATGGAGCGTGATTAATGGTTGAACGGTATGTTGTTTAAGTGTGCCTTTATTGATCAATAGCTAAACAAAAAGGATGAGGAAAAAGCAAAAAAAAGCCAGCCTGAAGAAGGGCTGGCCAAAGACAAGATATACCTTGTCGACACGTAGAAGATTTCCAGTTTAATTTACGAGGGTCATGTAAATTAAGCTGAGGTATCAGATAGATACCCAGAGTGACTTACTACTCTATCGACGAATTTACTCCTAGGCGAGATCGAATATAAGGAGGGAATTCCCCTATAAACACTGACTCAACCTGATACTAGGAGAATCTAAGGTAAATATTTGAGGGCTTTGAGTAATACCAAGAGCTTATAGCTCTCGTAATACTCGGAATCCTAAGTAGTTAGCGGCAGTAGAAGGCGAAACGTACAGTTCAGCAAACACTTTTGCCTCTTCAGGAGAGAAGCTCCACGCGCCCCCCTTAGCGATGCCTTTTTGGGTTGCAGTCCATTCCCAAACGTTACCTACCATGTCGTAGAAACCCGTTGGCGTTGGCAAGAATGATTTTACAGGAGAAGTACTGACGTTTGACCACTGTGTACCAGACCAACCAGTATTAGCTCTACCTGAACGGAATTTGTTGCCCCACCAGAAGCTGGTATCTTGACCCGCTCTTGCCGCCGCTTCCCACTCTTGTTGTGTTGGTAGGCGGTAAGTAAAGCCTGTTTTTTTAGATAACCAACGTGTGTACGCTTTCGCATCGCTTTGGCTGACGCATACAACGGGTGAGTTATCAGCTTGCTTGAAACCAGGAGCTTTCCAGTCATTGTCTGACACAGTCGTGATTTCTGCATTCACGAAGGTATCACAAGTGTTCATCAGCTCTGCGTCTGTCTGGTAACCCGTATTTTTCACAAATGCTTTAAAATCTTGAACACGAGTTGGGGTTGCCGCTAATGCAAATGGCTGTTTGATCGTGACTTGCTCAGCGTTATTTTCACCGAGTAGGTAAGTCCCAGATCCAACCACAATCATTTCTGGACTTTGAGCACCATTGCCCATTGGGTCAGCAAACTTAGTCCCCACATTCAGTGAGTTCTGCTTCGCTTGTAATACTGCTCTTAGGTTGTGATCTCGGGCTATTTTCAGCTCTTGGTGGAAAGAAAGGTAACCTTCTTTCTCAATCGTAACCATGTGTTGCCCTGTAGGTAGCATCACTTCAACCGGTGTGCTGCCATAGTTCACACCATTGATAGAAACCTTGTCATTATATTGATTTGAACGAACCACCAAGTTAACCCAAGCAACTTCTTTTTGTTGATCATCGGCTTGCAGATCGCTCTGATCGAAACAGTTCGAGGATTTAATACCAAGTAGGCGGCAAGGGGTGTTCTTATCTGGACGAGTTTCTAAATTCGCGGTAATCACGGCTCGGTAACGGTTATCTTCGGAGAAGCCGGATGATTTCACGCTGTGTTGCAGAACGTGAATATTC
Organism: Vibrio sp. 10N.222.49.A3; assembly: GCF_041475145.1. Lineage (NCBI taxonomy): Bacteria > Pseudomonadati > Pseudomonadota > Gammaproteobacteria > Vibrionales > Vibrionaceae > Vibrio > Vibrio sp. 10N.222.49.A3. The sequence continues at coordinate 32,257 of NZ_JBFRVM010000003.1, read as the reverse complement.
AAAGATGCAGACGCTAGGTGTTCTTTTATTATTTTTGATTCTGTCGCGTTGTCTACAAGGCTATTTTGAAATTGTTTGACTGCTTTTTGAAGTGTCAAAGCCACCGTTTGGTCTGAACATTGAGCTAACGTCATGTCGCTGCTACAGCGGTTGGTAAAGCTAACGGTATGTTCTTGTGTTTGAGTAACCTCGCTTCTTAATCTCTCAGCTCTTGCTCTTAATTTGTCTTGATTCAAATGGGCGATAGACATTTCTACAGCCGATTTTTCGGCTTTGATGGCCTCTAGTTCCATCACTAAGCTTTGAAGCTTTTGCTCTGAATCCGAAATCGTAAGCTTGTGCTCTTTTACCGATTTCCAGGCATCTTGAAAGCGGTTTTGAGCTGGTGAGATATCGAAATCTGGCTCATCAATCATGCGAGTGTAATCTTGCTCTAGGCTAGTTTTCGCCGTTGCGAGTTTTTGCTCTGATTGAGCTAATAACTTGGCTTGACGTGCCATTTGCTCTGCTTGGTTGTCGACTTGATTTTGTTTGTCCGCCATCTTCTTCTCGATAGCCGTTAAACTGGCATGTTCTTCGAAAAGAGAGCTTTCAATGTCGATGACTGATGACGTGATTGCTGGAGATGTCGCTTCAGCGAAAACAGCAGGCGTCATTAAGCATGGAGCAAGTGCAAATAATAGAGTAGGAAAACCTTGGCGCATGTTGGGCTACTTCAGTCGTAATTTAGGTTAATTGAATATTCTAACGAAAACGCCATTTCGTTTGAAGCTACTTTCTATAACTACAACAAGATGGCGAGTATTCATTCAGCTTTGTGAAATAGGCACGGCTATTTATATCAGGCTTAGCTTTATATATTTAGATTTCATTTTCTTTACTAGGAAGGAGTTTCACCCAAATAGTATCGCTGCCGTTGATAGTCACTGTGCGGTTGTATGACTCGTAACCTTCTTTTGAAATGGTTACTTGATGACGACCGCTCGGTAGCGAAACCTCTAGGGGTGTGCTGCCGTATTTAATGCCGTTGATAGTGACTGAGTCATTGTACTGATCAGAACGTACCATCACGTTTGCCCACTGCTTGTCGCTCTTCTTTGTAACCTTAACGTCGCTGTCCGTTAAACAGTAGCGAGTTGAAACGTTCAATAAGTTACATGCTGCAATCGCTTCTGGTTTTGCTTGAAGTTGAGCTTGCATCTGCACAAAGTAAGAGTTGTTTCCAGAGAAACCGCTCTTGATTGCTTGGCTGTCTTGAACATGAATGTTCAATTGAACACCTTGTAAGTTTTGCTTCGCTAGCGTGCTTTCTGTGAGCTGTTCAAGTAATTTGCTCTTGAAGTTTTGTACTGCTTTCTGCTTCGTCAGGTGTTTACCTTGAGCAATACACTCACCCAGTGTCATTGTTGATGAACATGTGGTGGTGTAGCTCGTTTCAAGAACGGCACTTTCACGAAGTTCTGTTGCAATACGTTTAACGCGAGCTTCAACTTTTGATTCTTTCAAGTTAGCCAGCTCATTATTCAAACGAGCTTGCTTTTGCTTAATTTGAGAAAGGTAAATTTCGTTCTCATTCATCGCTTGCTGATTATCTAGCTGAGACGATTGATTCTCTTTAACCGCAGCCCAAGCATCTTGGTATCCTTTCTGAAAAGAAACCAGATCCGTTTCTGGATCGTCAAGTAAGCGACTGTATTGTTTGTCGAGTACAGATTTAGCTCGGTTACGTTTTGCCTTTAACTCTTCACCTTCACGTAACAACTTACTGTTCTGGTTTTGAAGTTGTTTTAAGGTCTCAGTTGCCGATACTTTGGTCGCTGAAATACGCTCAATATCTGAGTTTTTCTCTGTTAGCTTTGCATCGATAGCTGAAACGGGATCGACTTGATTCAGTTCTTCAGCTGATAACGATGCAGATACCCAAAGTGGGGATAGCGCAAGTAAAAGCGCTGAAATTCGAAAGTTAGTCATAGGTCCCTGCAACTTGTATATTTAAAATTGGCTCGTTAATAAAGTGTCTACTTCCTAGTTGTCAGTCACTAGTTATTAGCAATTAACACAGTACCCGTCTTTATACCGTTTTATTGCCCTCCAATCTACTCAAAAGCTAAGTTTCGGTACTTCGGATACACTTTTTACATATTTACACCGAAATAATTGAGCTATATAAGAAAATATTGTCGTTATGGTGTAGTCATTTGGTTTCCATTTGTGACTTGCTTTGACTTTTGGTGTTCAGATTTATTTGCTCTTGGAACAAGGAAGAGTGGCCTAAAGATTGGAAGGTTGACTTTACAAAGCCCGTAGTTTGGGCTCACTTGATCATACTTCCGGAGACATGATCACGTGGTTATCAATAATGATCTTTCTTTGAAGAAGAGAAAACATCTCTCATGATCATTTACAAATTCATCTTCTGCAGATTTCAGAGTATTATTCTTATCATGTCGACCTAAGTACTTTGCTGTCATGCCAAAACCTTTACCCTTTCCAAACCTAGACTTGTCTCCGCTAGGGCTTACAGGCCCCCGACCAGCGGAAATCATAACTTTGCCTTCGCATATGGACTGTCACGATCATCATTATTCGCAGGTGGTGATTGGTTTAAAAGGTCAGGCTGAATTTGAAGTGAGCGGTAAAGGTAATCTTGTCGGCCCAGGTCAAGGTTGTGTGGTAACGGCGAGCTCTGATCATGCTTTCGGTGGTGTGGTTGGCCAGTCGGACATCCTAGTACTCAATATGCCAGTGCCAACGGATGATGACCCTCTGATGCTAGAGAAGATCAATCAGTTAGAATCATCGAACGTCTACTTCCAATTAGACGCGCAAATTCAAAAGCTTATCCATATGTTGGTGCAAGAAATGCAGGCGAGTCCTAATGATCTGCTACTAAGCCGAGCCTGTAATGACACAGTGATCGCGCTGATGCAAAGACACATCTCGGCATTCGAAACCTCAATCAAAGATTCACGCTTTGATCTTGAAGCGTTGGATCGCTACATAGAACAGCATTTAGCAAATAAGATCTCCGTCGCGCAGCTTGCGGGTAGTGTGTTCTTGGGTGAAAGCCAGTTCCACATGCTATTCAAAGATCAAATGGGTATTACTCCGCATCAGTACGTGTTAGGTAAGCGTATCGACCGATCTCGTCGTTTAATCGAACAAGGTAACCTCAGCCTCGGTCAGGTCGCTGAACTGGCTGGTTTCTCCGGTCAATCTTCCTTTACTCACACCTTTTCACGCCTTCAAGGCATGTCACCATCTCAATACAAAAAGAAAATTTCTGTTAAATAGTGAAACAAAACGGCATATTATTTTAAAGTTTCATATGTGACCTTGTGTTTGTTTTGTTAATAAAGCGAGTTTTTAGCAAAAAACTCGGAGTTTTTGACAAGTAATCCTTATATACTCTAAATACACTGCAGCCATTGTAGAGATCCCGGGCTAATTCCGGGTGTGAGATTAAGGAAAACGCATGTTTACAGCTACTGATGTGTTAAAGCCAGAATTCAACGAGCAGTCGCTTGCTGATCTATGGTCGCTTATCTCACCATTATATATGGTGGATGAAACCCAATGGCTAGAGCAACTTCTGCCGCTAGCTACCCCTTCTGAGTCAGAAAAGCAGCAGATCACAGACAAAACGACATCATTGATCGAAGCTATCCGTGCGGATAAGACTTCTATCCAGATGATCGATGCATTGTTGCTTGAATACAGCTTAGATACTCAAGAGGGCATCTTGCTAATGTGTCTGGCGGAAGCCTTGATGCGTATTCCTGATTCAGCAACCGCTGATGCTCTGATTCGTGACAAATTAAGCGTTGCGGATTGGAAATCTCACCTAAAGAATTCAGACTCAGTATTTGTTAACGCATCCACTTGGGGATTAATGCTAACAGGTAAGGTGGTTGGACTTTCATCTAAAGAGCAGAGTGCAGGTCAAGCGGTTAACCGTTTAGTGAACAAGCTTTCTGAGCCGGTAATTCGCAAAGCGATGCACCAGGCAATGAAGGTGATGGGTCACCAATTTGTTCTTGGCCGCAGCATTGCTGAAGCGCAGAAGAACGGTAAGTCTATGCGTGACAAAGGTTTTACCTATTCATACGACATGCTAGGTGAAGCGGCACTGACTACAGCTGACGCAAACAAATACTTCAAAGATTACCTAATGGCGATTGAAGCCGTAGGTCGAGACAACTATGTTTCTCCAGAATCGAAGGTCTCTTCAAAATCGAGCCCTGCGCCATCGGTATCTATCAAGCTTTCTGCGCTTCACCCACGTTATGAAGTGGCGAACGAAGACCGCGTATTGACTGAACTTTGCGACACGCTAGAGCAGCTATTGCGCCGTGCAGTAGAGCTCGATGTTGCGATTACGATTGATGCGGAAGAAGCGGATCGCCTAGAGCTTTCTCTTAAATTATTCGAAAAACTGTACCGCACTGATCTTGTGAAAGGTTGGGGTAAATTTGGTTTGGTTATTCAAGCTTACTCAAAACGTGCACTACCGGTTCTGGTTTGGCTAAACCGCTTAGCGAAAGAGCAGGGTGATTTGATCCCGCTTCGCTTGGTGAAAGGCGCGTACTGGGACAGCGAAATCAAATGGTCGCAACAAGCTGGCTTTACTGATTACCCAGTTTACACACGTAAAGAAGCGACAGACGTAGCTTACCTTGCTTGTGCGCGTTACCTATTGAGCCCAAGTGTTCGCGGCAATATCTTCCCGCAGTTTGCGAGCCACAATGCTCATACGGTTTCTGCTATTGCTGTCATGACCGACCATAAAGACTTTGAATTCCAACGCTTACACGGCATGGGTGATTCTCTGTACAACCATGCGATGGAAGCTTACCAACAGTCGGTACGTATCTACGCACCGGTTGGCAGCCATAAAGATCTACTGCCATACCTAGTACGTCGCTTGCTAGAAAACGGCGCAAACAGCTCGTTTGTCCACCGCCTAGTTGATGCGCGTTGCCCTGTGGCAGAGCTGACTCAACACCCTGTCGATATGCTTCTGGCGTTCGATACATTGCACAACACTAAGATTCCTCTGCCTCCAGCGGTTTTCCCTGAGCGTAAGAACTCTTACGGTGTGAACATTGATATTGAAAGCGAAGCGCATCAGTTTGAAGAGCAAGTAAAAGGCTTCTTAAACAATCAATGGACTGCGGGCCCTGTGATCAACGGTGAATCTCTTGTCGAAAGCATGATCAAGGTTGATCAGAACGTTGAGCAAGTAACCGCACCTTACGATCGTCGTATTAATGTCGGTCAGGTGGCTTTCGCTAACCTTGATCATGTTTCCGCAGCGATCACTGGCGCAGATGCAGCATTTGCTGATTGGAACGCAACTTCAGTTGAAACCAAAGCGGCGGCGCTTGATAAGTTGGCTGACCTGATGGAAGACAACCTTGCTGAGCTGGTGGCAATTTGTCATCAAGAAGCAGGTAAGACGATTCACGACAGCGTTGATGAAGTGCGTGAAGCGGTCGACTTCTGTCGTTACTACGCAAAACAAGCGGATAACCTACAAGGTTTCGAACTAAAAGGTTTTGATGGCCAAACTCGAATCGCTTCACGACAAGGTCGTGGTGTGTTCGTTTGTATTAGCCCTTGGAACTTCCCTCTCGCCATCTTCCTTGGCCAAATTACAGCAGCTTTGGTTGCGGGTAACACGGTTGTGGCTAAGCCAGCGGAGCAAACAAGCTTGATTGCAGCTCGCGCAGTGGAACTGATGAATGAAGCGGGTTTCCCTGCTGGTACCATTCAGTTACTACCGGGTCGTGGCGCTGAGATCGGCAGTGCACTAACAAGCCATGATGCGATTGCGGGCGTTGCCTTTACGGGTTCTACGCCAACGGCACAGCGTATCAATGTGTCATTAGCTACTCGTAACGCTAAGCCAGTTCCGTTTATTGCGGAAACAGGTGGCCAAAACGCGATGATCGTCGACAGTACTGCACTGCCTGAACAGGTAGTTCGTGATGTGATTCGTTCAGCATTCGCTTCAGCAGGTCAGCGTTGTTCTGCACTACGTGTGCTTTACATCCAAGAAGACATTGCAGACCGCGTGGTTGGATTGATTCACGGTGCAATGGACGAGCTGAGTGTTGGCATTCCACACCTTCATAAAACCGATGTTGGCCCTGTTATCGACCAAAACGCAAAACAGAAGCTAATGGCGCACTTAGAAAACATGACCAATACCCAGAAGAAGGTGGCTCAACTTTCTCTAGGTAGTGATTGTGAACATGGTGATTTTGTTCCACCAAGTGCTTTTGAAATTGATGACATCAACTGCTTGAAAGAAGAACAGTTTGGCCCAGTGCTACACATTGTTCGCTTCAAAGCGAGTGAGCTAGCGCAAGTGGTAGACCAAATCAACCAAACGGGCTTTGGCTTAACCATGGGTATCCACAGCCGTAACGAGACAACTTACCGTTGGATCGAAAAACACGTTCGTGTGGGTAACTGCTACATCAACCGTGACCAAGTGGGCGCCGTTGTTGGTGTTCAACCATTTGGTGGTCAAGGCTTGTCAGGTACTGGCCCTAAAGCGGGTGGTCCTCACTACCTATATCGCTTTACTGATGTTCATTTCTCTCAATCACAAGACAAGGCATAAGGAGCATTATCATGGTTCATCAAGTGACAGGTTTTTCTGATGCTTTGCTAGCGTGGGAACAATGGAATCTTACCGATTTTGATTACAAGAGTGCTCAGGTACTTGCGCTTAAATCAGAGATCGAAAGTCAATCTGCGCCTTTGGCGATGGTGGCGACTTATCATCTAGAGCAAGCGTCTGCACTGCTTTCTGAACATCACCTAATGGCAGGTCCTACGGGCGAAACCAATGAGCTATATGCCGCAGGTCGCGGTGTGGCTTTGGTGATTGTTGATGATTGCGAAGTGAAAGTGCCAGCGCTGCAAACTGCAATGGCTTTGATTACTGCTGCGCTATTGGCAGGTAACAGCGTCCAATTGTGCAGTGATGATGTGCAGTTCAATACCTTAGTTGCAGACGCAGCTAAGTCGGCGAACTTGCCAACTAACTTGGTGCAAGTTGCCTCGTATGACGCTGCTCAACAGTTGTTGTCTTGCGATGTACGTAGCGTGGGTTACGTAGGTAACTCGCAAACGGCACAAGCTATCAATTTACAGCTTGCTAAGCGTGACGGTGCAATCGTCGGTTTAGTAGCTGAAACGGATCTGGCGACAATGAATGTTGCTAATGATCCACACCTATCGCTGCGCTTCATTACCGAGCGTACGCGAACTATAAATATAACAGCCGTGGGCGGTAACGCGACCTTGCTCGAACTTGGAAGCGAAGCTCACTAACCTTCAGTAAAATTGGCTCTAAGCACTTTTGGTTTTTTCCATTGTTGGGTTTTCTCCATCTTTGGATTTAATTCATAGTGCATTGGAGCCTCAATACCTAACTCAATGCACTCGCTTGCCTTTACGGTGAGTGTCTTGCATTGAATTAGGCATGGAAGGCTTTCTACAAAATGAGGACTATCAAATGATAGAAAACAGTTTTGCAATAACGACGACGTTCATTGCGTATCTAATTATGATGCTAGCGATCGGTGTTATTGCTTACAAACGTACATCTAACTCAACAGACTACTTCCTAGGTGGTCGTTCGTTAGGCCCATGGCCTGCTGCACTTTCTGCTGGCGCATCAGACATGAGTGGTTGGTTGCTACTTGGCCTGCCAGGTTACGCTTACGCTGCTGGCTTTGAAGCATTTTGGCTTGCTGGTGGTCTACTTGTTGGTACTTGGGCAAACTGGTTAATCAGTGCAAAACGTCTACGTACTTACAGCATTACGACTGAATCACTGACGCTGCCTGAGTTCCTATCTCGTCGTTTCAATGATAATTCTAAGCTGATCCAAACAATTTCTGCTTTCTTTATCCTTTTATTCTTCCTTTTCTACACAAGTTCAGGCTTGGTAGCAGGTGGTAAATTGTTTGAAACGGTATTCGGCCTTGATTACACAACAGCGGTAATTATCGGTACAGTCTGTGTAGTTTCGTACACTCTGTTTGGTGGTTTCCTAGCGGTATCTTGGACTGACTTGGTTCAAGGTCTACTCATGTCTGCAGCGCTATTGATTGTACCAATCGCGGCAATGAACGGTGGCCTAGGTCAGCTTTCTAGCGACCTACACAACATCAACCCAGAGCTGCTAACGCTATGGAATGATGCGAAGGGTGAGCCACTGTCTGCTATTGCGATCATCTCACTAGCGGCATGGGGTTTGGGTTACTTCGGTCAACCACACATCCTTGCGCGTTTCAAAGCAACACGTAGTAATAAAGACCTAACAACAGCGCGCCGCATTGCCGTTATCTGGACTGCACTGTCTATGATTGGTGCAATGCTTGTGGGTCTTGTTGGTCTAATCTATGTGACGAACTCTGGCGCACCTAAGCTAGATGATGGCGAGAAGATCTTCATGCTTCTTGTGAACGCGATGTTCCACCCAGTAATCGCCGGCATCCTACTTGCTGCCATTCTAGCGGCAATCATGAGTACTGCGGATTCACAACTTCTTGTTTCTTCATCTGCAATGGCAGAAGATCTGTACAAGCAAGTTTTGAAGAAAGACGCAACGTCAGAAGAGATTGTTCGTGTCGGCCGTTTCGCGGTTATTCTAATTTCTCTTGTTGCTCTTGTTCTGGCGATGACACCAGACAGCTCAGTACTTGGCCTTGTATCTTACGCATGGGCTGGTTTTGGTGCTGCATTCGGCCCAGCAATCGTATTAAGCCTATACTGGTCTCGTATGAACCGTAACGGCGCTCTAGCGGGTATCGTGGTTGGTGGTGTTACGATTGTTCTTTGGAAGCAGTTCACGGGCGGTTGGTTCGATGTGTACGAAATCGTACCGGGAATCATCCTATCGACGCTTTCTATCGTTATCGTGAGCCTAATGACTGGCGAGCCTGAAGACGAAGTTAAGAAGCAACACGCTGAGTTCGAGAAGAACCTAGTTGAGCTAGACTAATTTACATTGTAAAACATATGTGAATTAGCAAAGAACGTTAGCTAAAAAGCAATTGTAAAAAGAAATTGAAAAATAAAAGCAATAGAGTCACTTCGGTGGCTCTATTTTTTTGTCTGGGCACTACCTTTGTCTTATAAAAAACCAGTAGGATACAGAAGAAGCACGGCTGTTATGAGGTTTACAATGTAAATCGAAACCAAATGATAGAAGGGAAATAAATAGAAGATAAAGGCTTTTCATAGCGCTTGATGTCAAAAAATAACCGATAAAATGGCTATTTTTTGAACTTGGCGCTCACTTTTGTTATTAGCTCGGTGAATTATTACACTGAATTGGACATCATGTGTCAATTATCAGTAACCACTAAAGACCTATAGGACAAAGGTATGCCTGATCTCTATTGCAAAGGATGTAAAAAAACAACACTACATAAGTCTATAATGAAACGTTGTGAATCTGAGCCTGAGACAACCTCTGGCCGTATGATGCAATGGACGTCAAAGCTATTTAGTGGAAACCTGTACTACGACATGGAAACTCAACACTTCTGTCGAACGTGTAACTGTCGTTGTGAAACAGGAACTGCAGTTCCCCAAGTTGGTCTGGCTTAGATTGTAGTAAGTGCTTACTAACTTAGATTTAAAAACCTCCCTAATGGAGGTTTTTTCGTTTTTTATGCCGCTTTTAGTGAAGGTTCTGCCTCGACGACATTACCATCAATCTTAACTTCCCAGCCATAGTTTGAGTATTCACTTGCGAGTGCTTGGGCAACATCTTTTGATACCGTTACGTGTGTCCATGAACCGATTCCGTAAGGTTTATATGCGAGTTCTTGCGTTTTCATAATAGAGTCATCCTTTCTCTTTGAGAATTCTATTATTCACTTTGGCCTATATCCTTTCTTTCGTTTCTGGCTCAACTTATTTGTTAATCGGGTCATTTCTATAATAATTTGTTAATAACTGGAGTTTGATTTATAAGGGTTGTTATCGCTCCGTTCGGTTTTATATTTAACGTGAATAGGAATGGTCTATTTAGTTTTCTAAATGTGTGAGCAAGGTTTTCTTCGATTGCTCTTAGTATGGAATATACTGAGCGCAATCTAGAATGTTTAAGGAATATTATGTCTCAGCATCAACTCGATCGTATCGATAAAGAGATACTAAGAATTCTGCATATGAAAGGCCGTTTGCCCGTTGTTGAACTAGCGAAACAGGTCAACCTAACAACTTCACCTTGCTCTGATAGGTTGAAGCGATTGGAAAAAGTGGGCTACATCACTGGTTATCATGCTGAGCTTTGTTCAGAAAAGTTGGGGCTCGATGTCCAAGTGTTTATCCATATTCGCCTCGATCAAACCAGTTTTTCAATTTTTGATAAATTTGCCCAAGCGGTTGAAACGATGCCTGAAGTCGAAGAGTGCTATTCGCTGTCGGGGGATTTTGACACCATGATCAAGGTTCGAGTAAAAGACATGAAGGCGTACCAAGCGTTTATGGCAACGAAATTGGGTACCCTGCCAGGTGTGATTCAGACACGCAGCGAAGTGGTGATTGAAGAACACAAGAAGGGCTTTGGTGTTAACCCTGAGTTGTTGGCCACCATAAAATAGTGACCGGCTTTGCCTTACCAAGGTTATTTAGATATAAAAAATGGAAGCCAATAAGCTTCCATTTTTGTTGAACGTCAGATAAAGAGCAATCGGATAAACTTCTCCGCCTTACAGCGTAATTGCGGCAGAGATTAAACCAATCACACCGCCGAATACCCCACCCCAAACGACCAACCAACCAAGGTGTTTCTTGATCATGGTCTGAACCATCTCTTTAACCAGTTTTGGTGTCAGTTCATTCAAGCGCTGATCGATGATCGCTTCAATGTTCTCTTTGATTTCATCCATCATCGCAGGTGATTCAAGTTCATCCTTGATGGCATTTTTTACCGAATCACTCTTGCTGATTTCAATCACAGACTCTTGCATCTTCTCAACAAATGGCGCCTTCATTGGCTGTAGTGCTTCTGTGCCACCAACCATCGCCAACATGCCACCAAACTGTGAGTTTTCGATAACATGAACCAGTGAATCGAATGCTGGGTTAAAGTCGAGCTTTTTAATTACGGGCTCTAGATTGAGCGATTTTCCGGTCATCTCACTGCTAAGGAAGCGGTCGATGTTACTTTCAGTAAAGAACTGTTCCATCATTAGTTGCTTGATTGCAGCCTTGAACTCTTCAAAGCGTGCTGGAATAACACCAGAACCGTATAAGCCGGGTACTTTTTCGAACAACATGTGAATCGCAAGCCAGTTGGTGATAGCACCAGAAAAGGCGAATAGGCCTGCATAAAGCAAGTATTGGTTTGCTGTCGCATAGCCGCCAGCAAGCAGTGCTAACGCAATAACGTTAGTTAAGACACTTTTGTTCATGGTTGATCTCTAGAAAGAATACTGCGCGCATTTTAAGAAAAAAACGCCAAGAAAAAAACAAAAGGATCGATGAAGTTTATGGGACAAAGGAAAACAGATGAGAAAGGGACGAAGATCAACAGGCATAAAAAAGGCTAGCCTCCCCCCGAAGTCTAGCCTTATTCCAGAACGCGCAAGCGAAGCGTCATTGCTGTTAATGTCATTATATGATTACGACATAACATTCTGCCATGTGTAATTTACCGCCAATTAACATTTTGGTGTGAATTACGCCGCACTTTTAAAATGGAATATAAATTAAGCGCTCGTTGTCTGTTCAAGATCATCACCAATAAAGCCACCAGTCTGGTGATTCCACAATTGAGCATAGATACCATTTTGGTGAATCAGCTCTTGGTGCGTGCCTTCTTCAACGATATTACCTTGGTCGAGTACGATCAAACGGTCCATTGCTGCAATCGTCGATAAACGGTGTGCAATCGCGATAACCGTTTTGCCTTCCATTAGTTCAATCAAGCTCTCTTGTATCGCAGCTTCAACCTCTGAATCGAGAGCTGATGTTGCTTCATCTAGAACCAACAGCGGAGCATTCTTCAGAAGTACACGTGAGATAGCGACACGTTGACGCTGCCCACCAGAAAGCTTAACGCCACGTTCACCTACTTGAGCATCGTAGCCAACGTTACCAAACGGGTCAGTTAGCGTTTCGATAAACTCATGAGCGTGTGCCTGTTTGGTTGCGGCATACACTTCTTCATCTGTTGCCTCAGGACGACCGTAAAGAATGTTGTCTTTGATCGAACGGTGCAGCAGTGAGGTATCTTGAGTCACCATGCCTATGTTGCTACGCAGAGAATCTTGCGTGACATCTGAGATCACTTGGTCATCAATCAGGATGCGACCACTTTCTACGTCGTGGAAACGCAGTAGCAAGTTAACTAATGTCGATTTACCTGCCCCTGAACGGCCAACCAAGCCGACTTTTTCACCCGGTTTAATGTTGAGGTTAAGGTTGTTAATCACACCCTTATTCTCACCGTAGTTAAAGCTCACGTTGTCGAAGTTGATACCGCCTTGTGGAACGTCCAAAGGTTTCGCATCTTTTTTGTCTTCGATAGCAATGGGCTTAGACAGTGTTTTAATACCATCAATCACGGTACCTAGGTTTTCAAACAGACCACCTATTTCCCACATGATCCATTTCGACATGCCGTTAATACGCAGAGCTAAGCTGACCGCAATCGCAATTGCACCTACGGTGATCGCGTTATCTAGCCATAGGTAGATAGAGATACCGGCAATGCTGAACACCAACAAGTAGTTAGCGAATTCAACGCAGATGTTGAAGCCAGTAACCAAGCGCATTTGGCGATGGACTGTGTCTAGGAAGCCTTCCATCCCTTCTTCTGCGTACTCGGTTTCTCTTTTACTATGAGAGAAAAGTTTGACCGTAGCGATGTTGGTGTAGCTATCCACAATGCGACCCGTCATCAACGAGCGAGCATCCGCTTGTTCTGAAGACACGTCTTTCAGCTTTGGTACGAAGTGCAGTTGAATGCCAACGTAAATGAACAACCAAATCAACATTGGAGCCATTAAGCGCCAATCCGATTCAGCGAGTATGAACAGCATCGCTGTAAAGTAAACCGTCACGTAAACAAACACATCGACCATTTTGGTCACGGTTTCACGTACCGCGAGCGAGGTTTGCATCACTTTGGTCGCGACACGCCCGGCAAAGTCATCTTGATAGAACGACAAACTTTGCTTCAAAAGGTAGCGGTGAGCTAACCAACGAATCGACATTGGATAGTTGCCTAGCAAAGTTTGGTGAAGCAATAGCGAATAAACACTGATCAAGATTGGCATCACGACCAACAGCAGAACGCCGAGCCCCATCAGTGTCGACTCGTTGTCTGCCAAGAAAGTGTCCGGGTTGCTGGTTGATAGCCAGTCAACCAGTTGACCCATGTAACCGAACAGCGCAACTTCGATGATCGCGATGGTCATGCTCATCAATCCGAGCAAGATCAACGGCTTTTCAAAACCTCGTGTGTAATGGCGGCAGAATGCCAGTATTCCAGTAGGAGGTTGTATCGGCTCTCCCTTTGGAAAGGCTTCAGTAAAGCCTTCAAATTTCTTGTACATAGTTTTCCCTTTATAAGCTACTGCATCTTTGATGCTAGAGCATCGTGATGTGCAGCTTTGTTTTTATAGTCTTGATTTGAATTTTTCAGTTTTAGTTTGAAATTATATAAGTGCCAACGCGTTCTTATAAGTATTAAGCCATTCGATAGATTTTTGTTTAGTTCTTATGTAAGTACTTGGTTTAAGCGACACAGAACACTTCCAAAGAGTGTCTTTCATGAAGCTAATTTTAGATTGAATTAGACAGGAAAAGTTAAGCTTATTTCAAACGTAATTGATGGTTATGCAACGGTGATAATCCTAACGTTAAATGGATTAAATTGTAATCAAAACTCGTGTGGAGCTGAAAAATGAAATGAGAATATTTATCCAGAAAATTCTTTAACGAATATGCATACAGTTGGTTCTTTCTGATGTGTTGTTATCTTGCAGTAAAAATTACCGACTAATCTAAAATCTGCAGTAATTACTTGGGATAAATATTCAAATCATTGTGATTTTCAGTGAATTTTGTCGTAACAAGTTGTTTACAATTCTGAGGTAAATAAAAGATAGGGACGGTTAAAATGTTAAACCTACACAAAAAATCACTGCATATTACTAATGTTCAAAACGCAAATTGCGTTGTTATGGTGCCGCCAAAAGAATTTAAATTTAACGAAGAAACAGCCCGTGATAACGAGTTTCAGCACAGAGTCGATCTGACTGAAGCTGAGGTAAAGCTAGAAACGATGGCCGAGTTTAAGGCTATGGTGGTTTCGCTACGTAAAGAAGGTGTGCAAGTTGTAGAGTTTGATTATCCGGAACTGGGTGTTGAAACCCCTGACGCAGTGTTCCCAAACAACTGGTTCAGTACTTGTAGTGATGGAAGCCTATTCACTTTCCCTATGGCGTGTGAAAACCGTCAAAATGAAGTTAAGCCGAATGCACTTATTGAAGCGTTGGAAGCGTCTGGTCGCATTGTTAATCACAGTGAGTCTATGGAGTCGTACGTTGCTCAAGGTTCTTATCTAGAGAGCACTGGCGTGATGGTGATCGACCATATCAACAAGACCATTTATGCTGCGCTTTCACAACGTTGTGACCGCGAAGTATTGGAAGATTACGCGAAGCGCATTGGCTATTCTCGCGTGGTCTCGTTCCAAACGGCATTACCGTCTGGTCAACCGATTTACCACACCAATGTGATGATGGCGATTGGTGATAACTTCTGCGTGATCTGTGATGAAGTGATCCCAGAGTTTGAGCGCCGCTTTGTTGTGAAGTCTCTTGCCAAAGACAAGCAAGTTATCTCTATCTCAATCGATCAGATGAATCGTTTTTGTGGCAACATCCTTCAGCTTGAAACTGTGAATGGCGACAAGGTGATCGCGATGTCTCAATCGGCTTACGATGCGTTTTCTCCAGCTCAGTTAGCTCAGCTTTCGACGCACGGTAAGCTACTACCATTTAACGTGAGAACGATCGAAGACATCGGCGGTGGTTCGGTGCGATGCATGTTGGGTGAGGTGTTCCTACCAACGCGAGTGAATCGCTTGTAACAAGTATAGAAAGTATAACAAGCACTCACTTTAGCAATGAATCTTTGAATACCACTCTTATTGCAGAGTGGTATTTTTGTTTTTGTCTATCACAAATAAGAGAACAGAGCTCGATACAGGAGTCAACGCGCAAAAGCTAACTCGAATAAGCTATGAAGCGTCCTTAAAAGCTCTGTGTTCAATGAACTGAGCTGACAGTGTTACGACTTCCTTGGAGTAGACAAGCGCTGTGTGGTTGAGTTTGAGGGCGTAAGTATCAGTGGCTCCTCTCAGGTTGGCGTCTTCGAGTGTTACTGTACCATCGCCAGGATTTCTTCCCAGAACAATTCGTCCAACTCCGGCGTCGTAAGTGCCGGTAATGACACCAATCGGCACATCAATGTCGTAATCACCCAAGCCATCACTTAAGATCATTTTGCTCGAACCGAATATAAAGCCAAGACCATGATTCGACAGTGTTTTAGCGATAGTCGCGCCATTGTGCGGTGTGCCTGCGGTAATAATGCAGGTGTCGGCGAAGTGTGGTTGGTAGAATTTAAAGTAATGACGAATCAGCAAGCCACCCAGTGAGTGACCGAAAAAATAGACCTCATCATACTCATTAAAACGAGCATTCACGAAACGATTGAGATGTTTGGCTGCAGAAGGGAAACGCAGCGAGTTGTAGGCAAACTTGTGCGTTGTAAAGCCGCGTTTTTTGAAGTTTCTATCCAGATATTGCATGATCAACGCAGGCATATATAGACCATGAATTAAAACTATATGTTTGTTTTTATTATTCATTTTTGTCCTCCGTCTGATGGTATCTCCAGTATATTTAGTCGCAAATCTAAACTCAATAAAACTTGCGGCTAATGGGACACAAAAGACAGAGCCTTCGCTATAGAAAGAATGTGCGTTATAGACAAAGAGTGGTTACTCCGATCTCACTCCTCCATACACATCAATGGTTAAGCCACCTTCTTTGGCATAGGTGTTCGGTGTTAGGCCTGTTACCTTATTGAAGCTTCACTTTTTGCTTCAGGTTCAACCAAAACCTTTATCACGCCTTTTTGTAAAATCAGGTTGTTGGGGTAGGTGATAATGTTACCCGAACTGTGTCGAAGAATAACGTGGAACATGGTGATATCGATGATCACACCGCTGATGTCTTCGTCTTTCTCCGCGACTCTTACTCTGTCGCCAATGCGATAAGGGAAGACGAAAAATATTAGTACGCTGGCTGTGAGGTTACTTAGAATGGACCATTGCGCGAATAAAGCGACACCCAGTACCGCAAATATGGATGATAAGAACAGCGAAATATCACCAAAACCCAAGTTAAGAACAATCGTAAACACAGCGATGAAGAGTAGAAACAGAACAATATTGAAACACTTAATCACGAACTGCTTTCGCTTCAATTCGACACGCTTATTTTCCGCTAATGTTTCTATCCAGTTCTTACCTAAGCGTTTGATCACCCAATACACAGTGATAAGAAGTAAACCTAAAACTACTTGTCTAAGCCACATATTGGATTGCAAAAACTCAACCATTAAATAAACCTCAATTTTTTCAAAATAACGACCTCTGCCGCTACGACCACGAGCAGCCCAATGCAAAATAGTGGAAATGCTATTGGGTTATCTGTTCCGGGTATCCCAGCGATATTGACACCCAGTAAACCGGTGAAAAACCCAGCAGGGAGGAAAATACCTGCAATGATAGAAAATAGGTACGTATTTCTATTCATTTTTTCAGCTTGTTGCTGACTTAGGCTCGCTAAAAATACATTAATTTGTTCGATGTAAAACTCAACAGACTCGTTAATTCTCAGGATGGTATCAAGGCTGTTCTTTATATGACTGTTGTGCTTACTCAATGGTGCAGGTAGGTCACTCATTAAATCTTCAAAAACGTATTTCTGTGGCTTCAAATAACGCCTTAGTCTGAGTAGCCTTGAATGTAGAGCGTTAATGGATCTTATGTCGATATTGGATTTAGATTCTAACTCGTCAATTAATAGTTCGACGGGTGCTAGGAAGGTTGAAATACTGTGGTTGATTCCACGGATCATGCCCAACAACACATCAGGTAATGATGTAGGGCCTTGGTTTTGAATGAGATCAGATATCAGATTACTGACCGCTTTTGAAGGAACTTTACGTGTCGATATTAAAGTGCCTTTGTACCATAAGATGCGTAGGCTAAGCATGTCGTCAGGGTTAGCACCTTCGTTTAGATTAATGCCTCGCAGAATCATCAAAAAACAGTCGTGGCCAAACTGTTCGAACCGAGGGCGGGTGTCATCGGTGAGTAATGAATCGATGATGGCATTTGGAACCGTATTACTGTGGAGCCATTCTCTCAAACCGTCAGCATCTCTTTGGCAGTGATACCAAGTTGATTGCTCGAATGAGGCTGGGCTGGTGGTGTGTTCATGTGCCACACCCTCAGAAAATTGCCAGCTTGAAATTATGAAAGCGTCCATTCATTTGTCCTTAATGATATGACGTAAACATTGATATTAGGCGCCATTCAGGTGCCGTATTGAACTGAGCTTAATCTTGGTAAGCTCAATGAGCGATGTGAGTGAGATTAAGTCTAATAAGACAGGTTGGTCTTTGGAGCACGACGGACTCTTCCATTATTGTGTCTATTAAATGTAGCTCATTGTTTCGTCGTTATAAATTAGCACTCTGGCTCCATGTTAGCGACGAAAAAAAAAGACCGAGGTCTTTTCTTTTTAGGGGAAGTTGAGGAGAGCTTGCTCAGGCAACTTGAGTTTTCCGATGGTTTACATAAGCAAAAGCACTAGCGACAAGAAGCAAAAATATCTTGGTTCTCTCGATATTCTTTAGTTTGTACGTCCATTAGACCAAGCAGTGAGTCAAACAGATTGTCTTGGGAGAAGCTCTGTTCTTTGCCTGCCTTTCTCAAGCAGGTTTGGTTTATCCCTTTCTGCTCGGCAAAACCATCAGACATCCACACGATCATAGGCACATGGGTTTGCTCTTTCGGTGCCAATGAATAAGGCATGCCATGTAGGTAGACGCCGTTTTCCCCTAAAGATTCACCATGATCGGAAATGTACATCAGCGCCACGTTGTACTTATCAGTGAGTTTCTCTAGCTTTTGAATAGCCTGTGAGAGAAAGAAATCTGTGTACAAGATGGTGTTGTCGTAGGTGTTAACCACTTGCTCTTTGGTGCAGTTTTCAATATCAGCGCGAGCGCAGTCTGGCGTAAACTTCTTATGTTCGTCGGGGTAACGTTCAAAGTAAGTAGGCCCGTGAGACCCCGAAATATGATAGAAAATGATGCTATCTTGCTTGAGTTCTTGAGTATCTTGTTCGAAGTTCTCTAGCATAGCTGTGTCGTAGCATACGTCGTTATTACAGAATGGATCGCTGTCCTTTGCGACGAGCGTCATCTCTTTGATTCGGTGTGCGACCGTCTTGTCTCCCCCATCATGCTCTCGCCAGATAGAGTGAATGCCCGCGCGGTTCATAATGTCGACCACGTTATCTTGGTTGTAGGCTTTGTCGCGATCGTAGTTGCTGCGATTCATGTTCGAGAACATACATGGCACAGAAACCGCGGTGGCTGTTCCGCACGACTGAACATCAGAGAAAAATATCGGGTTGTAAGGCTTGGTATGAGCGTTGGTTTCTCTCTCATAGCCATGATATTGGTAGTTGTACACGCGTGCGGTTTCACCAAGAACAAACACTAATAATGTTGGTTTGGTTGCCGCTTTGGCTTGTGCTGTTTGCTTCGCATCTAACCCTAACTCTTGATAAGGGATGGGCTGTTTTATGTAGGTGTTATTGATATATTTAACCGTTGATGACACATACTCGGTCGGGATGATCATCTTTTTGATGTGCGAATGATTACGACCAATCGATACGTAATCTTTGTAGAAAAGCCCGGCAATAATGGCAATGACGATCAAGGAGGAGAGCAGCCCAATCGATTTCCAGACAAAGAAATCTTTCCAAGATTCTTTTTCAAGTTTGGTGAACAACAGGATGATCGATGGAATACCGCCCATGGCAAGTAACCATAAGATGGAGTGGGTACTTACATAGCTTGCTGCTTCACCACTATTGGTCTCAAACACATTCTCTATCATCCCGTAGTCGACGAATATGCCGTAATTGAACATGCTGTAGCTGACTAAGGTTGAGGTGATCAGTAATAAGATGAAAAACGGTTTGGAGAATATCGGCCAATTAAAGACTTGGAAGATGAAATTAAAAGCAGCAAGGAAGAAGATCTGGATGGATATAAGAAACGCGATACTTTCAGACTTTGATGCCTGAACAATACTAAACAGTTCTAGGGAGAGAGGGATGTTGATGATAAGCAGATAATACACAGCCAACACAAAGGGCAGCTTGTTTATCGACATGTTTAAGCTTGGTAGATTCATAGGTCTTTTTTCCTGCGTATCTTATCTCTTTATTTTAGTCTCGCTACCAAGAAAGCTCTAATATCAACGCATAAAGCTCAAATAAGTAACGGTGAGCGATAAACTGGCAAAAGTGACATGACGCGATAGGTTGTGAAGATACAAAAAATTCACTTTACTGAGTGACCTTCATGACAAGGTGGAACAGCAAAGCGAATTAGTAAATTCAGCTTATTCTATGTGGTTCAATCACATTAGAAGTTGTAAGAACCACCGAAGCTAAGGCTGCTGAATGCTAGTGTTTTGTCTTCTTTCTTAAAGCCGTAGTCGTTTTCAACACTCACTGCGTCTGCTTGTGAAATTAGACGTAGTGTTAGATGTTCGATTGGCGTGTATTCAACACCTAGACCAAAGTGGAAACCTGTACCGCTATCATCATTGTAACCAGCGCTCTTGTTTGCGTTTAGGTCAACAGAGCTTAAACCAGCCAATACGAATGGGCGGATTGTGTTGTCGAATGTGTAACCAAGATTTGCTGACAACGAAATAGACGTCGGAGACAGTTTTGCAGCCCCCTTTTTGTAGTCTGCGTAATCGTTGTAGCCAAGTTCAACACCTACGATACGGTTGAATTGGTAGCCGCCGTATAGGTTGTAGCCCATGCCATCTGAATCTAAATTACCTTGACCATCAGTATCAGAATCTTGGGATACGCCAAGACCGCCACCAATGTAAGCACCGCCGTCAGTACCTGCTGCTAAAGCGGGAAGAGAAACTGCGCTGATTAAACCCAGTGCTAATGCTGATTTTGTTATCTTATTCATCTTCGTTACTCACTCTTTAATGTCATGCCAGTATCAATAACTTTTGTTTTGCGACCTTTCGACCGTTCGTGAGCATTATTCCGTAGTTTTGTACCTATTACTGTATGGCTTTGTAAGTTGAATCGTTACATAGATACAAAAATTCACTTTACTGTGCTGCCTTATCATAGGGCAGAGTAGCAAAGTGTATTTGAGTTATTTACTTACGACGTAGTCGTTTGGGGTGAATATTAGAAGTTGTATGAACCACCGAAGCTAACACTGTTGAATGCTAGAGTGTGGTCGTCAGTTGAGATCGTAGAGCCACTAATTTGATAAGAGTCTTCTACGCTTACTGCGTCTGCTTGCGAAATCAGGCGAAGTGTTAAGTGTTCAACCGGTGTGTATTCAACACCAACACCAAAGTGGAAGCCTGTGCCGCTATCATCATTGTAGCCAGCGCCGCTGTTCGCGTTGAGGTCTACGGAACTTAAACCAGCTAGTACAAATGGGCGAATGGTGTTGTCGAACGTGTAACCGACATTTGCTGATACAGAAATAGACGTTGGTGAAAGTTTTTCTGCGCCATTTTTGTAATCTGCATAATCGTTGTAGCCAAGCTCTACGCCAACAATACGGTTGAATTGGTAACCACCGTATAGGTTATAACCCATACCATCTGAATCTAAATTACCGTGACCATCTGTATCGGAATCTTGATAGACATTAAGTCCACCACCTACATACGCGCCACCATCTGTGCTTGCTGCAAAAGTTGGAAGTGAAACTAAACCGATTAAGCCGAGTGCTAATACTGATTTTTTCATGATAATACCTTGTTTACTCATCCTGTGATGTAAATCACGGTATCGCTGACGAATGATTTATAAAACCCTCACAAATGAAACCTATTTTTTCATTGATAAAGTGACTATCTGTAGCCCTTGATTTATCAAGAGGTAAGGTCATATTTGTTGGTTATATTCTTTATAAATAAAATTCACATATTGACAAAAGGTTAAACTTGCTAAATAAAACGATGTTTTTTAAGGTTGAAGTGAGAGCGGGTTTGCCTAACTAATTGAAAAATAAAACATAAAAAACATTGTATTTGTTCTATTGTAGTATTTGTTGCGGTGTTTGTTGAAAGCAAAGCAGTACGCTGATTCTAATCATGACAAGGATGTAGAGACTTGGTTAGTATGTGGTATTGAGGCTCATATTTGTGTTTATCAAACCGCAATGGGGTTGTTGGAACTTGGGTACAAGGTTCAGGTAGTTGGCGACTGTGTTAGCTCGCGAACGGCGCTCAACAAGAATCTGGCAATCTGTCGACTAATGGATGCTGGTATCGAAATCACAGGATTGGAAATGAGCTTATACGAACTGGTAAAGGACTGCCGCGCGCGTGAATTTAAGCTCATTCTATCCTTGATTCGTTAGTCACCGAGAGGCTGTCTATCGCCACCGCCTCGATAAGAATCGAGCGCTACCTTTAAGCGACGCAGTTTATCGCGCGAACGGTTCTTGTGATTGACCGCCATGCCCATCGAAAGCACATCCACTAACACCAACATAGCGTAGCGAGAAGCCGATGGTTTGTAGATGAAGTCGGTTTCCATATGTTTGATTGGCAACAAGATATCCGCAATTTTTGCCAGCGGTGTGTCTTGTGGGGTAATCGCGATGATCTTAAGTCCGTACTGCTTGGCTAATTCGGCGGTTTCGGTGATCACTGGTGTAAAACCTGTCGCTGAAATCATCACCATCACATCATTGGCATCTGCCGTGGCGGCTACCATACGTGACATCAAGCCGTCGTTGTACGACACCACTGGGTAGCCTAAACGAAACAGTCGATGTTGCAGCTCTTGAGAAGCAATGGTCGAACCGCCACCCATGCCGATAGCAATGATCTGTCTGGCGTTATGTAGCCAGTTCACTGCAGTTTCAACGTCTTGCTCTTTGAACAGAGTTCGGTTGATATCTAGGCTCTGCTTGATTGATTCGTAGATACCTTGATAACCCGTTTGGTCAACAGGTTCGAGGATAAAGCGCTGGCCAACGGTTAGCGTCTGAGCCAACTTAATCTTCATATCACGTACGTTGCTGCAACCGATCGCTTTAGCAAAACGTGTGATGGTGGCTTCACTCACTTGAGCACCTTCGGCTAGCTCTGTGATGCTGGCATTAGCAGCAAAATCAATGTCATCCATGATCAGCTTGGCGACTTTCTTTTCTGCATCACGAAGAGCAGGAAAACGCTCTGTTATCTGTGAAATGATATCTACTTCTAAACTCAAGAATCCTGATCCTTTGTTGATGGGGCTATTTGCTAATACCTAGTCATTGGTCGCTAAAGCTTAGCCCCGTTAGTATATCTTATTGTTTCGTTGATTCTAGCTTATTGAAAAATCGACCTAGAAACAGGTTTCTACCCAGTGTCTTACCTGATGATCATCATCGCTGATGGCAATGTAGCGCCATTTGTCGAAGGTTAAACACGGGTGTGAGGTCGAGAAAGCAATCATGTCGCCCACTTCAATCTCAGAAGAACCATCGGTTTCAACAAAGGTATGTTGATCCATCACCGCAGTAGAGGTTAAGCCTTTCACTGAGATTGCTTCGCCATTGCGATAGCCGCGCTCGGCAATCGGTAAGCCTGCATCGAAGGCCACATCACGCTTACCTAGCCCGATCACCAGTTTGGTTGGCTCCGGACGAGAGATTACATACGCCCATACCTCAAGTGCCGATTCTAAATCACCTCCCAATTCGCACGCGTAACCTTGGTTTACTTGAGCGCGTTGCAACACCTTGCTTTGTGCGTCTAGGTAAATGCCTGTGTCGTGAATGGCATAGCAGCCCGGGCGGATGATCGCCAAGTAATCGGTTAGGTTCGCCAAACATTCTGCAACCACGTCATACCAAGCTGAGCCTGCGCCAGTGATGATAGGTTGCCCTGCAATTAGGCCATCTGATGCCAGGCTTTCGACTGAAGTGAGCGCCTGATTTAAGAAGGTACGAATGTCTTGTTCTGCATTGTCACCGTGAATCACACCCTCATACACCTCAATACCTGCCAGCGAAAGGGCTGGTGTATCTTGGATGAATTTAGCCAGTTCTAGAACTTCTTCCGGTGAACGACAACCACAGCGACCGCCCGGTACACCAAATTCGATCAGTACCTTTAGCGTCTGCTTTGTATTGGCGAAATATTGGTTAAGTTGCTGCACGTTTACTGAAGAATCCACACAACAGTAAAAGTCGACATCAAACTCACTGATCAGCTGTTCAACGATCGCCATGTTGGTTTTGCCCACCAATTGATTAGCCATGATGATGCGTTTTGCACCTGCCATTGCTGCAATTTCTGCTTGTGCAGGTGTCGCAACGGTAATTCCCCAAGCGCCATTTTCTAGCTGTTGGCGGAAAAAAGCAGGTGTCATTGATGTTTTGCCATGTGGCGACAATTTAACCTGATGATGATCGGCGAATGATTGCATCCAATTTAGGTTATTGGTTAAGGCGGATTGCTTGATAACCGCAACTGGGAGCGAAACATCTTCATTAACTAGTCGATAAACACCGTTCTCAGATTGCGATACCGCTCTCCCTTTTTGGCCTTTTTCAGTCAAGAAAAAACTATCGTTTTGATACTTTATAACATCTTTATGTGCAGGGTTATGTTTCATTGCTGATTCCTAACATGATTTAAGTTGTTGTTATTTAATGTTTTAGTATATCCGCAATCTTTTTTGTGGTAGAAGCTATCACACAAATTAAAATATTATGTGTGTTTTGTCACTGAAAATAATCGGCTGAATTTCTAATATAGCTCCATCAACACAGTGGATTGAGAGAGTGAAAATGTTGTTCGATACGATAATTAAAAATGTAGAGGTGTTTGATGGCACCGGCGAACAATCGTTTTGTGCCGATGTAGCAATCCGAGATGGAAAAATCGCCGAAATTGGTCAAATCGATCATGAAGATTGTGGCCAATTGGTTGAGGGAGCAGGCTTAGCATTGGCTCCTGGTTTTATTGATGTACACACACATGACGATACCAATGTAATTCGTTACCCAGACTGCCTGCCTAAGATCAGCCAAGGTGTCACAACCGTGATTGTTGGTAACTGTGGTATCAGCGCATCACCAACCGTTTTGGCTGGCGATCCACCTGATCCAATGAATCTTTTAGGCGCACAAGCTGACTTTAAATACCCAACTTTCGCCGCGTATGCACAAGCGGTAGAGCAAGCTCAACCGGCGGTAAACGTTGCAGCATTAGTCGGCCATACCACATTGCGTAACCAAGTGATGGATGACCTGCAACGCACTGCAAGCGAAGACGAAATCGCAGCGATGCAAACCAACCTTGATTTGGCGATGGAACAAGGCGCATTAGGTTTGAGCTCGGGTTTGGCTTACGCCAGCGCGAAACAAGCGAATGCCAACGAAGTGATGCAGTTAGCGAAAGTGCTTTCTGGTCACGGCGGCATCTATACCACGCATATGCGTACCGAATTTGAAGAGATCTTAAGCGCGATGGAAGAGGCGTTTGAGACAGGACAATACGCGAAAGTGCCTGTTGTTATCTCCCACCTTAAATGTGCAGGTGCGGGGAACTGGGGTAGAACCGTTGAAGTACTCGACTTAATGGACAAGGTTTCTGAGCACCAAGATGTGTCTTGCGACTGCTACCCATACTCAGCGAGCTCTTCAACATTAGATTTGAAACAAGTGACTGACGATTTCGACATCTTCATCACTTGGTCTGAAGCAAAACCAGAACATGCAGGCAAAACGCTTAAGCAGACTGCTGATGAAATGAACCTCCCCCTGATGGACGCAGCAAAAGCGCTTCAACCAGCGGGCGCGGTTTATCACTGCATGGATGAGAACGACGTAAAGCGCGTATTGAAATACAAACTGACCATGGTCGGTTCCGACGGTTTACCTAATGACCCGCATCCACACCCAAGATTGTGGGGCACCTTCCCGAAAGTGCTAGGTCACTATTGCCGAGACGAAAAACTGTTCTCGTTGCCAGAAGCGATTCACAAGATGACTGGAATGTCGGCTCAGCGTTACAACTTAGCGGGCCGAGGCGAAGTTCGCTGTGGTGCCTTTGCCGATTTAGTTTTATTTGATCCAAAGAATATTAAAGACACAGCAACATTTGAAAATCCTATTTCAGTTGCTCAAGGAATAGAAAGTGTATTTGTAAATGGTGAGTTAACTTACCAGCAAGGAAAAGTAAGAAATAATCGTTCAGGCGTTTTTATTTACCGAAACTAGAATTTAAATTATTTATTAAATTCAGATAATTATAAAAACGGCGAATTAATTTAAATATATTGGAATAGAATTTGTTTTATCTATAAAACCAATGTTATCTATAAACCCAATATTATCTATAAATAAGTGGAGTTAAAAAATGACTATTAAACGTTACGGTGTTGAAGGCGGTACAGGTACAGGCGGACAACATTTACCATTTGCACGTGCAACTGAAGCAGGTGGTTTCCTATACGTTTCTGGCCAGACACCGATGACAGATGGTGAAGTGGTTGAGGGTGGTATTGTTGACCAGTCTCGCCTAGCGATCCAAAACTGTGTCGATATCATGACTGAAGCGGGCTACGGCCTAGAAGACGTAATGCACGTAAAGGTTGTGCTAACGGATTCTCGTTACTTCCAATCTTTTAATAAGGTATTCAAAGAGTTCTTCGGTGCTAACCCACCGGCTCGAATCTGCATGGTCTGCGACTTAGTTGTAGACGTGAAGGTTGAAGTAGATGTGACTTGCTACCGCGCCGATCGCGGATAGTAATAACCTAATCACAATTACCTACTTTGAGAGTATTAGGGGTTAGTCATCCCTGTTATTATCCTTTAATACTCTCACCCTACATTTATAAAAATTACTTTAATTAAAAAAGATAAAATCAATAAAGTAATTATATGAAATATAAAATGAATGAATCATAAATAAAGTTCAGGAATGAACTCAATATTTCACTGAGAGGTGTCAAATGAACAGTACACTTTTTCTTACAGGCTTCGGCGTGTACGTATTATTTTTAATTTGGTTAGGCTGGTTTGTCTCGCGTAATCAAAAATCTGGCGAAGATTTCTTATTAGGTGGCCGTGGCCTACCTATGTTCTTAGTACTTGGTACAACAGTAGCGACGATGGTCGGTACGGGTTCAAGTATGGGTGCGGTTGGCTTCGGCTACGCAAATGGCTGGGCAGGTGCTCTGTACGGCATTGGTGGTGCGATAGGCATCCTATTACTTGCACTTTGGTTTGCTCCGGTTCGTAAATTGAACTTCATGACCATGAGTGAAGAGCTGGCTTACTATGTTGGCGCTAACCGCATCGTGAAAAACGTTGTAGGTGTACTGATCTTTGTTGCCTCAATTGGTTGGTTAGGCGCTCACATTCTAGGTGGCGGCATGTACTTAGCGTGGATTGCAGACATCGATCTCAACCTAGCGAAAATCATTATTGCTGCAGCATTCACTATTTACGTGGTGATCGGTGGTTACACTGCGGTTGTATGGACCGATACCATTCAAGCGATCATCCTTTTTGCTGGCTTCATCTTGATGGCGGTAATGTCAGTCGATTACATCGGCGGCATGGATAACCTTTACGCTGCGATGGATCCTGCTGCTACAAGCTTTTTAGCAATCGATAAACTGGGTCTTTTGCCTGCTGTATCTCTGGCTGTGGTTATCGGCGTGGGTGTACTGGCGACGCCTTCATTCCGTCAGCGTATCTACTCAGGTAAAGATGTATCAACGGTTCGTCGCTCATTTGTTGCATCGGGTGTGTTGTACCTTTTCTTCTCAATCATCCCTGCAATCATCGGTATGGCAGCACATGCCATTGACCCAACATTGGATAATGCGAACTACTCGTTCCCTTATGTTGCTGCAACGGTTCTTCCGGTTGGCGTTGGCATGATTGTTCTTATCGCGGGTCTTTCTGCAACCATGTCGAGTGCAAGTTCAGATGCGATAGCTGGTGTTTCTATCCTACTGCGTGATGTTTACGTGATGTTTACTGGCCGCGTACCGAACAAAGAGTCAATGGTGAACTACTCTCGCTTGGCACTGATTGTGGTGATTGGTTTTGCACTGCTGTTCGCACTGACGTCAAACGACATCATTGGCTACATCACGAAAATGATTTCAACCGTAATGTCGGGCATGTTTGTGTGCGGTATGTTGGGTCGATTCTGGAAACGTTACAACTGGCAGGGTGCTCTTGCTACGCTAGCGGGTGCATCTGTGGCTTCATTTGTCGTAATGCTAAATGCAGACTACACGGCTTTTTGGGGCAACCCTGTGATTCCTTCTTGTCTAGTGGCTCTAACGGCGGGTGTGCTGGTAAGCCTATGTACTCCGGCTAACCAAGTGACACCAGAAATGGCGAAAGCAATTCTTGATGACGAGCGCGCTCTGATGGAGATGGAAATGTCTGAGTCTGGCGTACTTGAAGAAGAAGCGGCACCTCAACGTCCAGCAAATCAAACAAGCTAACTCAACGCTCCGCGGCGAGTCAGTACAGCAAAGTTAGTACGACAAACAGTGGAGTGATTTAGTTAGCTCAGGCTCTGCTTAGCGGCAGAGCCTTCTTCCCCATTTATCTCTATTTTAGGATCGGCTATGCCTGCATCTTCTCATTTCAATATTGCTTTCTTTGGCGAATGTATGGTCGAAATCAGCGGCTCTCCATTAACCAAAAAGTTTGGCGGTGACACACTTAATACCGCACTTTACCTTTCTCGCTTAACTCAACATCAAAACCTCTCTGTTCATTACGCGACGGGCCTTGGTAGCGATGAGCTGTCTCTAAATATGATTGATAGCTGGCAGCTCGAAGGTATTCAAACCAATTTCGTTGAACGCATCCCAAACAAGCTGCCTGGACTCTACATGGTCGAAACCGATGAAACGGGCGAGCGACACTTTCACTACTGGCGCAACGATGCGGCGGTAAAATCTTATTTCCATGCTAATCA
Source organism: Vibrio sp. 10N.222.49.A3 (assembly GCF_041475145.1). Taxonomy (NCBI): domain Bacteria; kingdom Pseudomonadati; phylum Pseudomonadota; class Gammaproteobacteria; order Vibrionales; family Vibrionaceae; genus Vibrio; species Vibrio sp. 10N.222.49.A3. The sequence continues at coordinate 3,879 of NZ_JBFRVM010000003.1, read as the reverse complement.
CTTGAATAAGCTTGAAATCGCTCTGACAGAGAAGCAAGTCGAGGCGGTTTACATCAGCGGTATCAGTATCGCGATCTTGGATGATGCCTCTCGCGAGCGTTTATTCAAAGCCATTAGCGTGTTCTCAAACCAAGGCGGCAAGGTGATTTTTGATAATAACTATCGCCCGCAACTTTGGAGCACTGAGCAAGCTCGACATTGGTATGCCAAGTTACTGCCGTTGGTGGACATCGCCTTGATTACCGAAGACGACGACCTGCTTGTATGGGGTAACTCAGAGAGCGTTCAACAACGCTGCCTTCGTTTGGGTTGCCAAGAGATCGTCATCAAGCGTGGCTGTGAGCCATGCAAGATTGTTCAAATTGATCAGGACGATATTGTTGAGAATTATGTTTCAGCGACGCGTGTTTCTAACGTGGTCGACACCTGCGCGGCGGGTGATTCGTTCGCCGCGGGTTATTTAGCTGCGCGTCTTACTGGCGAGAGCGCCACCGACGCAGCCGAACTTGGCCACCAACTGGCTTCAATCGTTATTCAATACTCTGGCGCAATCATCCCCGTGAGCGCTATGAGCCAACTGATTAAAAAATAAAATAAAAAGCGGAATTATTATGTCTCAAGAAATGATCAACACACTTAAGCAATTCAAAGTTATCCCTGTTATCCAAATCAACAAGGTTGAACACGCGATTCCACTGGCAAAAGTGTTGGTAGAAAACGGCCTACCCGTTGCTGAAGTGACATTCCGCACTGAAGCGGCAGCAGACGCGATTCGTGCGATGCGCGATGCGTATCCAGAAATGTGTATCGGTGCTGGCACAGTATTAACGCCAGCGCAGATCGACCTTGCGAAAGAGTCGGGCAGCGAATTCATCGTAGCTCCGGGTCTGAACCCAAACACCGTAAAACGCTGCCAAGAAATCGGCATGCCAATCGTTCCGGGCGTAAATAACCCAAGCCAAGTAGAGCAAGCGCTAGAGCTTGGCCTTAACTTCTTGAAGTTCTTCCCTGCAGAAGCGTCTGGCGGCATCAACATGGTGAAATCTCTGTTAGCGCCATACGTTGATGTGTCTTTAATGCCAACGGGAGGTATCGGCAAGCACAACGTGAATGACTACCTAGCCGTGGATCGCGTGGTGTGCTGTGGCGGTACTTGGATGGTATCTCCGAAGATGATCGAGAATGAACAGTGGGACGAGATCGCGGCATTGGTTCGTGAAGCAGTCGCTCTTGTGGACTAACGAGAAGCGTTTGGAATAAAGATAAACAACAGCAGTGGTTGATGGTTCTGTTTTGTGAATTGCCTCCGATAAACAAAACAGAACCATATTTATATAGGAAAACTAATAATGAAAAAAACTATATTATCCCTATCGATTTCAGGTTCAGTAGTGTCCCCAATGGCGTTAGCAATGGCTCCAAATTCCGATCTAAATTTAATGCCGTACCCACAAACGGTCGAGCTGCAAGCTGGGCAAGTGAAAGTAGATGGTAATTTTAAAGTTTACATCAAAGGCTTTAATTCTGATCGCGTTGAGTACACGGCGAAACGCTTTATTGATCGCCTTGAGCGTCAGACAGGTGTGCCGATTCTAAATTGGCAGGTTGATAGTGCAGATCAAGCGAACCTGATCATAGATATCGACGCAGCACCAAAGTCTGAAATACAAAATATCGACTCTGTAGAGTCCTACAAGATTACCACTCAGGGTGAACAAATCACGCTGAGCTCTCCAAGCCCATACGGCACGATTCACGGCATCGAAACCCTTTTACAGCTCGTTGAAACCACAGCGACTGGCTACCATATTCCTGCCGTAACCATTGTCGATGAGCCTCGCTTTCGCTGGCGTGGTGTTTCTTACGATACTTCACGTCACTTCATTGAATTCGATGTGCTGATTCGTCAGTTAGATGCGATGGCGTCGGCGAAGATGAACGTATTCCATTGGCACTTCTGGGACGACCAAGGTATCCGCATTCAAACCGAATCTTGGCCGCGTTTATGGTCTGAAACCGCTGATGGTAATTACTACACCAAAGACCAAGTTCGCTACTTAGTTGAATACGCGCGTAATCTTGGTATTCGTGTGATTCCTGAGGTCTCTCTTCCGGGTCACTCTTCTGCGGTTGCTCACGCTTACCCGCGTTTGATGTCGGGCGGTGAAGGGCAAAACTACGAGCAAGAAAGAGGGTGGGGCGTGTTTGAACCACTGATGGATCCACTTAACCCTGAAGTCTATGAGATGCTTGGTGATGTGTTTGATGAAGTGACCGAGCTGTTCCCTGATGAGTACTTCCACATTGGTGGCGATGAGCCGAATTATGCACAGTGGAAAAACAGCGAAAAGCACCAACAGTTCATTGAAGAAAACAATATCGATGGCGAGCGTGGTCTGCAGTCTTACCTCAATGTAAAAGTTGAGAAGATGCTCGAAGAGCGCGGTAAGAAGATGACCGGTTGGGATGAGATTTGGCATAAAGACCTGCCGACTTCGATCGTGATTCAAAGCTGGCAAGGGCACGATAGCATTGGTCGTGCGGCGAAAGAGGGCTACCCAGGTATTCTTTCTACGGGTTATTACCTAGATCAACCTCAGCCGACGAACTACCACTATCGCAATGACCCAATGCCAACGGGCATCACGGTTGACGATAAGCTGCACAGTGGCGAAAAGTTCGTGACGTACCAATGGCAGAAGCCACGTTCAAAAGGCGGCCCACGTAAGGGAACACTGACTATTATTGAAGCGAAAGACGGCACTTTCCGCGCATTCAGTGATTACAACGGCAAGTCTCGCGAAGAGATCTTCATCCTTGATTATGTGCCGGGTAAAACCTTTGTTGGCCACTTCGATAACTTCATGTCGTACACCGAATTCAACCTAAACCTGAATCCAAAGGGTTTTGCAGAAGGCAGTTACCAATTGGTCGGTAATGTGCGTTGGCCAACCACAGGTGAAGTGATTGCGAGCAGCGATGTTGAAGGCAGCGTGATCCCTGAGCCAAATGGTGGTTACCCTGCAGAATTAACCGACAAAGAAAAAGAGCTTATCTTGGGCGGCGAGATCACCATGTGGCTAGAGAACAAAGACAGCCTCACGGTCGAAAACTACCTATGGCCACGCAGCTATGCGATTGCAGAGCGCTTCTGGTCTGATGCGGAATTGACGGACGAACGCAGCATGTACAAGCGTATGAAAGCGATGGATACATGGTCTGAAGTGTCGGTTGGGCTGCGTCACCATGCGGATGCTGATATGTTGTTAAAACGCATTGCCAAAGGCCAAGATATTCACGACCTGCGCGTGCTTGCCAAGTACACTGAGCCAGCACAATATTATGCACGTAACTGGGAAAAGTGGAATTCGACTGAACCTAAGGGCACTTTATACAGCCAATACGAGCGTCTAAATCGCTTTGTTGATGCACTGCCAGTCGAAAGCTACGCCGTGTATGAGATGCAAGATTTGGTCAACGAAGTCGCGACGGGTAATCAACAAGCGCTTGAGCAACTTGCCCAGCATTATCAACAAGCAAAAGCGGCTGCACTCGCTGCTGAGACTGTCTTCGCAGGTAATGTGTCTTCGGTAGAGACTGTGATTGTCGCAGAGAAAACCGCGGAAGTCGCAGACTTGGCGTTAACCTTGATTGCTAAAGCACAAGCGGATGAAAAAGTTAGAGCATCAGATGCAAATGCTTACCAAGCGATATTGTCTGAAGCAGCGAAAATCTATGATGAATCGATCATCTCGATTGTTCGCCCTACAGAGTTACTGTTGAAGCAGCTAGCTGAGTAAGTCGTTAACGGATTAGCGAATAAGTCACACGCCAATAATTGAATCAAAACCGCCCTCTGTGGGCTAATGCCGTTCACTT
>NZ_JBFRVM010000002.1:0-1339 GCF_041475145.1 Vibrio sp. 10N.222.49.A3 | reverse complement strand
TGTCCTTGGTGGTTGAGATAAGGGTGATGGCGTCCTTTTGCCCTTGGGTTAAGCGAGGCTTGGTATCGAAAAAGTCTTGCACCTGCTTAGGCGTTGCAAAAGGTTGATGTTGGCCTTTACCATCATCGATGTTTTGTAAGATGCGCTTTTCAGTCTCCAGCGCGGCTTGCGTCGTCCAGCGTGTGCCGTCACTGTACTCTGCAGAGAGGGTGTTGCTGCGTTTATTCAGCTCTGTTTCAACCTGCTCTTTGGTAATAGAGCCTCCGGCTTCTTCAAAGGCGTAACGCACCGCTTCCACTACTAAGGCTTTTTGGCTAAAAGCCGCTTCTCGCTCTGAGAGGTGGTTCAGGGCAAAGCTGACCGCTTTTTCGATGAGTGGGGCGTTTTGCGCTTTGGCTAGTGCTGACAGTGCCTGACTGACATCCTGCTTTAGCAAATCTTGGGTGGCGTCGTTTAGGTAGCGGTCGTTGACGTTTTGCGTCTGCAGTACACGCTCAATGGCTGACGGGGAGACCTGCTCTTTTTCAAGTGCGCTTTGGGCTTTGTCTGGTTTGTCGGTGAAGATATCAAGGCGCTCTATTTTTTCAGTCAGGTCGCTTATCAGGGGCTTAGATAGGGTAAATGCTTTGCCTGACAGTAAAGTATGGGCTTTTGGCTCAATATGGTGGGCGCTATGAACGTAGTCGTATTGCAGCGGCGCGTCTTTTAGGCTCTCTAAGTTGACGCGCTGCGTTTCCCCTTTGCTCTCAAGCGTGAGGCTTTCTTTGTCAATGTGAGTGACAAGGTAGCTTTGGTTCGCGTCCAAGCCAGCAGGGAAGTGTTTGCCTAGCGTTTGAAGGCGTTCGCCTTGGGCGATATTGAGACTTTGCGGTTTATTGATTTGCATCTTCATGTGCTTAAAGGCGCGACTGGACGGGTCAAAGGTGTGTGATTGTCCATCGCGTTTGCTGAGTGCGGTCATGGTGTTGCTCTCTTTGTCGATACTGGCGATGACAAAACTCTGAGGTTTGTTTTTCTCCCAATGGGTGAGTGTCATGCCTGGTTTGTAGTGTTGAACGAGGGGTTGTTGCGCTTTAGAGAGGTGGTGAGGGGTTTGAGTGAATAGGGTGGTTTCGTGTCTGGCGAGGGCGCCGGTATTTTTGAGCTGGCCCCGTATCGCTTCGGTTAACCGCCGCTGCTCGACGCTGGAAGTGGCAATCACTTGCGTGTTGGCTTTATCGGGGAGGTCGGCGTACACCCGCGCTATCCTATCGGTATCATTGTCATGCAGTTTTACGTTGGTGTTGCTGGCTCGCTTGCCAACCCAAGAATGACTCTCCACATTGCCTTTTTGATACAG
>NZ_JBFRVM010000001.1:0-14721 GCF_041475145.1 Vibrio sp. 10N.222.49.A3 | reverse complement strand
CGTTCATTGTCAGAAACAGGGATGTATCGAGTTAAACAGTTACTAGGAGGACGCTTGAGTTTAAGAAATTACAATGCACAGGTGGGGGAAACTTACGCGATGATAAAAGCGTTGAACAAGCTTACTGGGTTAGGTATGCCTAAAGCTTGTCGTATTAACTAAGAAACACACGAAACGAAGTAGCTCTATCTCTAAATTTAATTACGCAACAAAGCCTATCCTCGCCCTAAAAGCGGGCGAGGATTTACGGAGAAATTGCTAACTGGAAATTGAGAACCTCAAAATTATCCTATAAAATTTATTCCTAACGAAGCCGCAAATTCCACCTGCTTCCAGCTCGATCTAAATCACGATCATTTTTAATCCGACCTGGGCGACTTGCCCCTCCCTCCTCTCCTCGACCACCTACAACCATAGCTAACATTTCTAATTCTTCTTGCGATAATAAAGGATGATTGTCAAATATAACTCGTTTCATTATTAAACCCCTAATTTTATTACTAATAATCTTAAAATTAAACAAAAGAAATTAATTTTAAATTATGATTACATTTAAAAAATAAGTTAATAAGTTAATAAGTTAATAAGTTAATGTAAATTAATGTAAATTATATTAAAAAAGAATAACCTTGAATTCTAATTTCAGCACCGAGCCTACTGCATAAATACAACGTTGCTCATCTTCTTTGAAAATAACGTCTAACGCCCAGGACTCTGGCTCTCAATGTGCCAAAGTTTTCTTGTCGCTCTTGAGCGGCTTTGTTGAAGCGCTCATTTAATCGCCAATTTTTGAGTTGAGAGCCTTTTCCTATATTCTTATCATACCTTGATGTTTTCACTCTCATAATCATACCTTACAAACACAATCAATCCAGGCGTCAACACTTCAAAAAAACACACCTACCGACAAACCAATTATATTGCGTGACCGAGGGCGGATTGATATCTGATTATCAGGCGACATTATGGATAATTGGCAGAGTGAGCAACGCACTTAAACTAAAAGCAGTTAGGTGTTGAAAAACCCATCCTTCGATAATTAGTCTCAAGAACATCCGAGATCATAAAAGCAGTAACCTTCTTTATTTCACCTCCGCCTTTCTTTAAATCTCGAATTATCTCCCTACCATTTTCAACACTCGCTCTTTTAACCGCTCCCGGTCTATTAAGCCTAGTGTTAACAATGTTATCGGGGTCTGACATCACTTGAGATATGCTTCTTTTTTCTAATGCAGTCCAGTCCTTAACCTCACTAATCACTACATTTTCACCTTTATATGAAGTTGAAAAGTATAATTTATTAGAATCTATTACATCTGAGCCCAAGGTATCAGAGGCACTTTCTAAAAAATCGTCATTGAACTGCAAAGCCTCTGTTACGCTACTTTTAGTACTTTCATTTGGAAATGGTATTTTACCTTCCTCAATATCAGCCAAAATATTTTTGTTCTTTTCAAGCATACTTTTTACATTCTCATATAGCTTTTTCCTAGCTTCTGAATGTTCCAAGGGTTTATCTAAAACTAACTTTTCAGTAGAGAAACCGACTTTTGAAAGCCTTGCCTCCCCATTTTGAATTATTATTTTCGGCCTGATCGAGTCTAATTCACTTGGATTTATTTTAGTTACATCAATTTCAAGACTCCCAGACATCGAGCTAAATGAAATTGCAGAGAGTAGCAATATCAAAAATGTATTTATAAGATATTTAATTTTATATTTTCTTCCCATCATGATTCACCTCTTCAAGGAGTAATTGGTCTATGGTAATCCGGGGAAAGGAGAAGCCAACCCATTGTAATTCCCCTCAATAACATCAGAAACTAAAAAAGCGGATATTCACCTAACGTTCGGATTATTTGACTTAAAATCTCTCACCACACTTCTATCTGTTTAGCACTGCACCTTTAAGAACCACATTAGTATTTACAATGTTGTCTGGATAACATGACGCAAGAGAAATACGCTTGCTCTTAACCTTAGGTCGCTCGAACGTTAGACATCAAAATGGATTATCCTTTGATTTAATTAAACTAGTGCCTCTTCCTATAGTCTTGATTTTTAGTTAATCAACTCAAAAAAATCATTTTTAAAACTTTATCTAAGATACTTTTTCCCTGCTCCCATCAAAATATTCGACCTAATTGGCGTGATGCAGGCGCATGGGTGGTCCTGTTTGAGAAACAGGAACCCATAAATTGATAGTGTCATCAAGGTACCTAATTATTTTATTATTATCTTCATCTAAAAAAGGAGTTGAGTTAAACGCTAGCCAATCAAAGTTTCCGCTTGAATATTTATGTACTTCTTGAGAAGAGTAATTTACGAGTTTACTGTTTTTATTTAGCGCAACCAGGTCGTCACGTAAATCGCTCAAGATTACAGCAGCGGCTTCATTTTCCCAATCACTTAACTTTTGTAGCTTCTTCACGTAATTATCGATTAATGCGCCCACAACGTTAAAGTAACTATTTTGAATAGAGCTAGTCATTTGAGCATAATCAATGAATCGTAATGATGTCTCATAGTTATCACCACCTTGTAGACTCATTAATGAAACAGCATCATTTAATGCAACATCTACCTTTTTCTTTAGGCTTCCATCAGCCACATGTTTATCGATTTTCTCAATAAGCGAATTTAATTTTTCTTGACTGATTGGCTTTAATGAAATTTCTGATTTATCTACTAATTTAGTATTAACCAGGTCTTTAGCTGCATGATAAGAACTCATAATTTTGTTTTTAAGGGTGGAATGTTCCTCTCCAATTTTCGAATATGCATCATTAATTAATTTTGTAAACTTGGTCTCATCAGTCACATCGACGCCTTGGCTAATTAGTGACTTTGTTATGGCAAAAATAAATGGAGCAACATCAATTTTGGATTTAATATCATTCATGACAGAGCCTTGAATTATTGAGCTTTCAATTGGCATAAATATCGATATAAAAATAAGAAAACCTTCTTCAATCTTTACCTCTGAATAATCAAGGTTTTTCAAAATATGATGCCCAAAATATAACCAAGAATAGTATTTTTTTAGAACATCATTATATGGGGCTATCATTGATTCCTGAAGACTATGGATAAATTTTGTATCTGTAAGCATATCTTTGAATTCAACAACAAGATGATCGCTATTGTCATATATTACATCTACTGTCCTCTCTAAAACTGGGAAAAATACATCATTCAACCAACGCATATTTGGTATTGCAACATTTTTTATCGATTTTGAAAATCGGATGCTGTTTGTGCCTTCATATGATGGATGGAAATTTGCATTATTTAATGGGACATGTCCGAAACTGCTTATGTATTTCTTCCCTGTCAATGAGGTTGAATACCAGTATTTTAAATTTTCCTTTAATCCGATTAGGTGGCTAATAGTTACTGGTAATTCACTTGAAACGAATTGCGTGGTTATTGGGGTGGATACTGTGTTATCTTTGAAATATTTATCTACTCTATTAGAGTAATTATCATTAATCAATCTATATGCTAATTTGTGGAAACTGTTTTTATATAATTCAACTGTTAATTCTCCAAAATGTTTATATTCATAATTATAAATCTCATCATTATCACCTCGGATTATTTTTTTAAGCTTTAGTAGTGATGCGTCTTTTTTATCAATTGCTTTTGAGTAGACACCCATCAAAGTGCGATCGGACTCTTCCATCTTGTTGATGACCCCAGCCATTTTTATATCACCATAAATTGCAATCCCTTCAGCGATGAGAACACCTATAACTGGGTTTATAGCTTCCGCAATTGACTCGGAGAAAATTGAGCCGATAACTTCCCCTGCAATTTCCGGGGCTATGTAGGAGCCCAAAAGAACGGCACCACCAGTGATTTCATCAGCATTTTTATTTTCTATGCCGTCAAGCAATTCTAATCCACCACTTACAACGCCAATAGCTCCACCAATTTTCTCTGCCAACTCCATTGCTCCGGTTTCAAATTCTGGTATAACCTCACCAATTTCTTCATTAGTAATCTTTTGGCCAATGGGAGTTTCTTTTTCTGATATCGGTGAGATGTCCTCTTGAAAATCATCAACCTCTTTTTCAAGAGTTGTAGTTTTACATGCTTCCCCCTCATCCAAAAGAAAATAGAAAGAGTTAGCACTATTGGCAAATAATACCGCTCCGATTGATAGTCCAATAGTGCTTATTTTAAACTTCATTGTCCATTCCCCCGCCTAAAATAGGATTTTTTGAAAATTTTGATGGAATTAAAAAATTGGTAAAACTGACAATAGACTATTTCAATCAATCAATAAGAACATTTAAATAATTTATGTTTTATTTATATTGAAAAATTATCATCTTTACTAATTCAAGGAAAAAGCATGAGCCACACCAAGAGTTTTTGACTCTGAGTTAAGTGAGAAAGAGCTTGCGGTTGAAAATGCAGCTAGAACAATATTAGTCAAAAACAAGATTATATGTAGCAAAGCGGAAAGGGCTTTCAATAAAGGAAATACAAAGGTGTTTGAAACATTATATAGTTCGTTAACTTTACCCAATTACATTCAAAGACCTTTCAGTTATGACGTAAGTGTTGATATAGGGGCGTCAACGCCAGTTTTTCCACTTAATGAAAATAGAACGTCCAATACGAGCCGATAATGACGAGAGAAGATCTGCGCCAAGCACTCTTCGAATACATCGAGGTTAATTATTACCGAACAAGAAGGCACAGTGCACTTGAATATCTAAGTCCAGTCAATTTCTTGTCACTTAGCAAACCAGTCAGTCTGACAAGTGTAGAGCACCCTTATCAAATAGGAAAACACTTATTCATATGAAGGTAAGACAACTTTTCCCTCACCAAATTTTTGTGAAAGAAAAGACTCTACAAACAGTTACGCTTCCCCAATTTATAGACTCGTCGAAAAAAGATAGATAAGGTAAAGGCTCATTAAAACAAAGAAAAATCCTGCAATTTTATTGCCCCACTGTTCAATGTATCTTGACACTATATGTGCCCGCATCCAGTAACCAATGACAGCATACATCGAAAGCACTAGTGCCGTCGAAATACCGACAATCCCCAAACAGATCATATAATCACTGATATTACTATTCGTAAGGTCAACAAAACTAGGTAAGATAGAAGCATAAAAAAGGATAGTTTTTGGGTTCCCCATAGCTATAGATAGCCCGGCAAAAAATTCCTTTGTTGAGAAATCAGACGTTGAGATATCGGTTTCACTTAAATGAGGAGAAGCCGCAATAATTAGACTATAGCCTATCCACCCTAAGTATATGGCACTAACAAATTGTACGAAGTGATAGATTCCTTGGACGCCGTTCTGAGCAAGTGCCGTATTGATGCTAAAATATGCAATGCTAAAAAATAACATAGCACCTATGACAATTCCTAAGGTCGTTATTAAACCCGACTTAAGCCCGACCCCCATACTTTGAATCATCACTAGCAACACACTTGGACCAGGTACTATTGATAGTAGCGTAATTGAAGCTGTAAATAATAAGATTGTGGTAATGTCCATGCCATTGCCTTTTAATGGTCTGTGCCTACGTAAACCCACATAGGTTTAATATCTGCAACATGAAAGCCAAACTTCTCGTAGAATCTAAATGCTTGATTATCACCAAGTAAAACTTTTTGATGGAAGTGTTGGTATTTTTTCATGGTCTTACTCATCAATTCACTGGCAATACCTTTCGATTGATACTCTGGAAGTACTAACAAATGGCTCACGTACACAACTAAATAGCCATCGGAAATAGTTTTTACTAGACCGACCAAGCGTCCTTCTGAGTAGGCGCAGTACAGTGTGTGAGCCCCATTAAGGGCGAGCATAAGTTCATCAAGTTTATGTGCCGAACTCCAACCTACAGATTGATAAAGTTCAAAGACATCCTGACGTTCAGGAAGAGTATTACAGGTGTATTCAATTATCATTATCAGATTTCCTTTAAGTTTCGATGTAAATAATCATTATCAATAAGAGGCCAATAATGCGCTGATTTTCTCGGTTCTAAGTGCTCACTAGATTTATCGAACAGGTGCCACTGTTCGTTTTCGTTGGCACTCATCAACGCATCAAGAATCAAAATATCGTGTTTCTCCAAGGTTGAAACCGATGATTTTGTGATTATCTGATCAATAATATTTTGGGGTTCTTTGTATTGTATAGAAACCTGACTTGGAAGAAGGCTCTCAAGCAGATACCTAAAATCGACTTTTTTACTAGGATAAAGAGCCAATATTTGGGGGGGATAAGAAATCTCTAATTTAGAATTAAAGATTGAGACTATCGCCGAGCAAGCTACATCGATTGGCGTATAAGATACATTACCATGGTTGATAACAAGTTGGTTTAGCGACTTAAAGACACGTAAAGAGGAAACTAATAAAGAATTGCTATTCGGCACTTTATATTTGTCTGATGGCATCAATTCCCCTACTCTCGAAATCGATACTTCTATATTAAACTTAGTGAGTTCTGTGACTCGCTTTTCTCCTTCAAACTTAGTCTGGGCGTACCCACTCACTTCAGCGCTCGAATTATTGTTTATCAATTTTTCAACAGCCAGACTCGACACGTAGTGAAATTTACGTGCGTTTGCACGAAGAGCAAATTTGCATACTTCTGTTACACCTTCTGCGTTAGTTAAACGTAATGCTTCTGAGCTCTTGTTTAAGTTAACGACTGCCGCCGTATGAAGAATATGAGAAGTATGAAGAGCCAACTGATCATACCTTTCCGAAGATAATCCCATCTTATCTTGCGTGATATCACCAGCTACGACTGTTACACGCTTCCAATCAATTTGATTCTCAATTTTGTACTGTTTTGCACAATCAATTAACCTTAACTTTGCGTTTTCGTCAGAACTTGCTCTCACCAAACAAGTTGCTTTATGACTACTCTCTACGAGCAATTCACATAATAAATGAACCCCGAAATAACCACTTGCTCCAGAAATAAAAACGGATTCAGTAAATGATAGGTGACTAACTGGTCCTGAATACATTTCAATATTGGTCCTGAATTCTTTAGTCGAGCTACTGGTAACCGAAGATTCCAATTCACTAATCGTTAATATACTGGCTATGTCTTTAGATGAGATCCTTTTCCCTAGCTGTTTTTCAATATCTATGGCTATGCAGAGCAGATTGATTGAATCAATCCCTAGTTCCTCAAAACTCTTTTCTGGCGCGATGTCAGAAGAGACACAATAGTTGGACAGAATATTAACAAGTTCGGGGATAAGGCTGCACTCTGCTTCAGTGTCCTTGAAAAGCTTCAGAAGACTGGCTCTCTCGATCTTTCCGTTGTTGTTTCTTGGAAAATCATCTACTTTTACTATTCTTTGGGGTATGAACTCCGAAGGTAAACTTTCAGACAACGTTTGGCGTACATCTTTTTCATCTACGGCCGAACTCCCAGTTACCACCGCCAAAATTTGTTTAGAGTTAGCATTTTCATCTACGGCGACTTTAGCGCATGAAATGCTTGGAATAGCCTCGAGCGCCATTTCAATTTCTGTCAACTCAAGACGAACTCCATTCAATTGGACCTGGCTATCTTCTCTCCCATGGAAAAATAAGACCCCATTCTCAAGGCTTCCTATATCACCCGTTAGATAACAGGGTTCATAATCGCCTGAACTACGCCTAATACTTCTAAACTTGAGAGTTGTTAATTCTGGAAGACCAAGATAACCGAGCCCTAAACCAACACCTAACACAGCAATTTGTCCCAAGACACCTGGTTTATTTATTTCGTTGAGTTGGTCGTCCAGCACTACATAACTAGTGTTGGCTATAGGAAGACCCAGTGGAACACTATTCTCCTCGTTCCCGTTAAAGTGATGAAACACGAAGCCAATGGAAGCTTCTGTTGGTCCATATGTATTAGTGACTTGGATCCATGGACACAATAACCTAATAGTTTTTATCAACTTGAGAGATACCTCTTCTCCCCCAACAAGAATATTCCTAAAAGACTTAAAGTAGTCACTCCCTCTGGCCCTAGAAGCCATATACTGTAGATAAACCCCTAAAACAGAAGGGACAAAGTCTGCCATTACAATCTGCTCTTCCCTGATAGTATCCAATGTTGCTTGTATATCAAGAATCCCTTCTCGCATTGGAATAACTACTTTGCCACCAGTCGTTAACGGCCACAACAATTGCCAAAGTGATGAATCAAAAGTATGTTTGCTATTTTGTAAAACTGCATCACCCAGCTCAAGTTGAAAAGCTTTGGACATGACGTCAAACCGGTTGGCTAACCCTGCATGCTGATTTAGGCAGCACTTTGGCTCGCCAGTGGTTCCTGATGTAAAAAAACCATACGAGATAGCTCCAGGTTCAGGTAATTCAAACGTAATATTCTGGGTTGGCAAATTTACAGTATGGTCGTAATATATACTCGTCTGACAGGCATATTGCTTGGTAGTAGCTATAACTATCTCGGAATCAATAGTCTTTAACATTTTGGCCATTCTGGCCTTCGGGGTATCTACATCTAAGGGAACAAAAGCACCACCGGTCATCCAAACCGCCAACAATGAAATAACATAGTCAATTCCCCCTTGTGAAATAATAGGCACAATAGTTCTTGGGGAAAGACCAGCTTCTAGTAACTCACTTGACAATTCCTGAGCATGGCATATTAAATCAACGTAACGTATGCTTTTACTACCTTGTTTAATCGCTACAGCATCAGGGGAGAGTTGAGATTGATGTAGTATTTTTTTTAATACAATATTAGATGACATAACTTACTCGTGGCATATGGTGTTTAAATGAAAGGCTATTAATTGAGCTAGCTCAAGTATTTGCTGCTCCGTGTGTTGACTACAGAAGAACAGTGGCTCTTCTATCGTTGGTGGAATTAAATAGCCCTGCTCACAGAGTTTTTGATGTAGCGAGGAAAAAATGGTTTGATCTTGCTTCTGGACGTCATCCAAAGAGGTGAGATTAGTCAACGACTCAACAAGTATTAAGCTAACCAATGGTCCTTTCTTTACAACATTGAAGTTGATACCGTACTCTTTAAATTTGTAACTCAACTCTCTTGTAAAAACGTCAGTAATCGCGTCAAGTCCTTCATAGACACTTCCATCTTCTAATGAGCGTAACGTACTAATCCCTGCGGTCATTGTCAGTGGATTCCCAGCGAAGGTCCCACCTTGGAATACACCACCTTCATTACTAACTTGCGCCATAACAGAATCTGAGCCGCCATATGCGCCAATTGCTAGACCACCACCTATTATTTTGCCAAATGTTGTAAGGTCTGGATAAATTCCCAACTCATTTGAAACCGGACCAAACCCAAATCGGTATCCAGAGACAACTTCATCAAAAATCAGCAGTGAATTTTGTTTAGAACATAATACTCTCAGTGTTTTTAAGAACTCTATTTGCGCTGGCACTAACCCCATATTAGTGGCAACGGGCTCAATGATCACTGCAGCGATTTCATCACTGTACTGGCTAAAAATCGATTTAATCTGCTCTATATCATTATATCGACAAGTAATTGTGGCGTTTTTGAAACTTGAATGTATGCCGTCCGTGCCGAAATTATCAGAAATTTCCTTCTTATTAGCACCACTTAATATAGTGTCACAATGACCGTGGTACCCACCGGAAAACTTCACCACTATTTGTTTCTGTGTAATCCCCCTAGCTATACGTAGGGCAGTCATTACAGCCTCAGTACCGCTGCAGGTGAAACGAACTTTGTCTATGTGCTTTGAAGAGTTAACTATTATCTTTGAAAGCTCAGCTTCACTCCTATGAGTTAAGCCAAGTACCAATCCCCTAGATGCCTGCTCTTTGATCGCGTCAACCACACAATCGGGTGAGTGACCCAGCAAACAGGGACCTAACCCCATTATAAAATCGACATAACGAGTACCCTCAGAATCCCAAATATATGAACCACTCGCTTTATCAGCTATGATCATTGGCGTGGTTACTTCAGAGAATTTTCGCCCTGGTGAATTTGCTCCACCCGAAATGTAAGTGGCGAGCTCCTTGATAATAGTGTGACGTGATCTGTTACTGTGCTTCATAATGTCGTCCCTAACTATAGATATCTAGAGTTGTCTCAATGGACAGCTCTATTTCAAGATCACTCGTTGAAGCCCAATCCATATTAACGATCAATCGACGTGAATCTTTTGTCAGAGGGTGCACTCTGTGTAATGTCGTTCCGGATTTGAAAAAATAAAAACCGCCCTTGTTGAAATGATAAGACTCAATGGCATTATTAGTAATGACGTCATAAACCGCGGGATTTTTTTTATCCCACTTAGTATTATGAATACATTGCGTGAACCCACCACACGACGCGTCCGGAATATCAATTAACCAAACAAGACCGAAACTGAAATCGTCCCAATGCCACCCATGAGTATCACCTTTCCGCTCAAGTAATGAGATTGCAATTTGCTCATCTTCAATTGGGCATTGGTGAACGATTTCACCAGCTATATGTGAGAGAAAGCGTCGGAATGGTCTAGAATCATAAATGGCGGCAATTAAAGGCGAATTTTCACGGCAGATGGTATTTCCTACTGTGATCATGTTACGTTCGGTATCCGAAGTTTCTTTGACAACCAAACTTTTTCGCTTGCCATAATGTTCCACTAAGTTTGATGCTTCCTCACTCAATTCAAGCCACAAATTTTCTGGCAGTATATCGGCGATGCAAACCAGAGGCTTTTTTGAAAATTGGGATTGAAGCTTACAAATATCTGCTTGAGTTAAACTGTCTATAAAATTCTGAAAAGCAGCGTCAATCCTTGATTGTCCATATTGCATGATGAATGTATCCTCATAAATTAAAGTTTTCATGCTAGATTCGAGTTTATAAAAATCAAAGAATAACGCTTAAATTCCGTTTTTTAATGAGGGAAGATAACTATTTATCCAAATTTATCTGCAAATGAATAAACAATTTATTACGTCTGAAAAATATACCTTTGCAGTCATCTCTTAAGGCGCGACCCAGAACAACGATAACAATACAAATATAACTAGTTGGAGTTTCCACTCAAATATCCTTTGAAACTATAATAATGACTAAAATAAATGTGACGACTGTAGTCATCTTGATAAAATGCTTAAAACCCATCAATTAAACAATTAATTTATGATTTAATTTATTCCCCTCGGTTTTTTGCGCAACTCAATGGAAATAAGTCAGCAACCTATGATCTGAGCAACTACATTCACTCTCCTTCTTAGCCTCATGGATTGATAAAGAGACGATAAGCAGGTGGGCGCAAAGCAAACAGAATAAGCGCGGGAGACCACGTCGGTTTAGTGATTTAGCTCTCACGACAGCGCTCATGGTGAAACGCGGCCACTGAGAGCGCTACAAGGATTTATCGACTCGATATTTAGACTTGCCCATGTTCCATTAAGTTGTCCGCATTACACTTGCATCAGTCGTAGAACAAAGCAAGTTGAGGTCTCATTTAAGACTAAAACGAGAGGAGCAATACAGTACCTAGCCATTGATGCTACTGGCCTTAAGGTTTATGGCGAAGTTCTTCCGAACTTACTGAAACAAACACGTCAAAGCACCCTTGAGGTATCTGGTGATGGCGCTTACGACACGAGATCGTGTCACACTGCTATTAAGATTAAGCGAGCCGTTGCGCTTATTCCCCCCAAGAGAAGGGGCAGCCTTCTGGGAGCGTGGCCATCCTAGAAATCTCGCAATGGGCAGCTAGAAGTTATACGGCTCAAATAAATATTGGAAAGAGCGGTATGGTTACCACAAAGCCTATCAACAACTCAAAATCAAAAAACGGATAATTATTAATTATTAATTACCCTTCAACCTCTTGCGATAGCTGACAAGAAGAAGCATAAAGACGTCAGGTTAATAATCGCCCCAATAATGATGAAAGTCGTTTCACTTAACATCTCAGCGCATTCAAGCCGACCGCATTGTAATAATTGAAGGAACTAAAAAGATGTCACTACGTTACGTCATATTGACGTATTTAAATGAAAACCCCCACTCAGGTTACAGCGTCACCAAAGAAATCAACAAATCCCATTATTGGAGCGCCGTCCTACAGCATACTTATCGAGAGATTAAGGTATTGCACAAAGAAAGATGGATAGAAGCGCATGCGAACTGTGCTTCAAAAGGCAACGCTTTCACTATCACCGAACTTGGTAAACAAGCGCTAATTAACTGGCTATCGACACCGGTGGCCACCTGTCAGCATAGAGATTCGTTTTGTATAAAATTGATGAATCATTCTCTCGCACCAACAGAATTAAGCCGTGAGATAGACCTCAGCATCAAAACCACCCTCACGGTATGTCAATATTACGAACGAACCTTGAAACAACCGCAATTAAACGCTCGTCAAACCCTTATCCTCAAAAAGCGACTCGCAGAAGTTCAATTGAATTTGGATTGGTTCCAAGACATCCAGAAGACCTTGTTTTGAAAACGTCCACTCAAAGCAAAGTCGTTAAAAAAGAAATTGACCACATCGCCAAATACATTACACCTCAAGTTCATTCTGGCCCCGTCAAGCACGCACCCAGAATGAACTTGAAGAGAACGACATCAGCCAAAATATTAAAATAGTGGGATTGATTCATAATAAGGAGAACACCTCATGGACAAAAGAACCGTACCAGCCCATCAGCGCATGGAAATACCGCTTAAACCCAACCACGCCTTACCATATCCAAGTAAAACCGTGCCAGAAAAATTAAAGCAGCAGACCAAAGTTCGTCGCCGCATTGAAGACATCCTTGAAGCCCAAGAATTTGATGCGCTTTGGAAGGATGGGTGAAATAGAAGACAATAAAGCACGGCCGCTTTGTCGCGTAATTCAGTTGAGAGACCATTTTTCACCGTTTGATATGCTTTTTAATCAATACGACAGGTTTCAGGCATCCCAAGCTTCTACAGCGCTTTGAGCATGTCTAAGTTTATGAAAGTAAACGTTTGTGATAACCAGACCGCTGTTTCCAATACTTATTGGAACCGGACACCTCCGGGCAACCAGCCGCGAGATTTCGGGAGGGGGATGAGCTCAAACGCGAGTTTAATCTGAATTGCATAGTAACAAGACCTCGTGTCATAGCGCCATCGCCAGATACCTCTATGAGACTTCGGCGTGTTTATTTGAGTAAGTTCGGGAGCACTTCTCCACCGGTAACATTAGATAAACTTAACTCAGCAGCAAGGATTTCCGGCGTCTTGGTATCGACCGCTAAGTGTAACTTTCGCCATACTCTAAGCTTCCCATCTGAACAAGGTTTTTTACTTCCTACTTACCTTCACCATAAACCTTGATGCCTCTCTACTCAATGGCTAGGCACTGCATTGCGCCTCTTGCTTTTGTTTTAGATGAGATATCTACCTCTTTTGCATGGCGAATGATACTTTTGTTATGTGGGTAGCTCAACGGAACATGAAGCTAGCCTAAATATTGAATCGATAGACCCTTGCAGCGATCTCAATGGCATAGAGAAGACTCGTTTCACCATTAGCGCAGTGGTATTAATAACTAAATCACTGAATCGACGTGACCTACCACGCTGGTTCTGTTTGCTTTACGTCCCCCCACTTATCGCCTCGGGACCTATCAGAGCTAATAGGAACTAATACAGGTAAAGGAGACCTCTTTTTATTTGTACTGCAATTTATCTAACTCATAATTGTCCGTGCGACCTGAAGTCGTATGAAGCGTTGTTCACCACGCAGAGTGAACCATCTGTATCACCAGATGACCCTAAGATCCTGAATAAAGCAGCGGCTCTGACAACGTAACGAAGCTTGGTCGTTAGGCTGAGCGGGAGCAAAATCGTGAGAGGATGTTCCTCCTGATAACCTCAAAATCGGGTGAGTGCTAGGGAGTCAATATGATGAATGTAATGTGAATCCATTTAAGGCGCGTTATGTGATGAAACAGCGGAAGTGGTTAATACGCTGTAGCCAAAAGGCAACGAGAGTCGGAAAGAGATTGGACAAGGCTCTTTCGTGGTCATTGTACTCTCCGCACCATTGTGGGCATCTAAGTTGACATTTTTACGCGACATACGGAACAGGGTAAGCCTGTATACCTCCCTATGGGAAAGCTACCTGTGAAGGTGGCCGATAGGTATGCAGGTAAAGGAGGTTAGAGAAAGCAAATGATGATTTCGAATGAAATTAGTGCATCTTCTTACAACGAACCGTGGTCTCTCAATTACTGAGTGCTCATTGGCGAGGTATTAAAGCTTCAAGTGCGTATCGCAAAGGTAATTAACACGAAGAGCTAATGTTGCGATCAACTTTTGGTCTCGCTCTAGTCCTATAACGATTTAATTACTGGGTGCTTCACTGTGCCTTTGTGGAGGCTTGAGCCGTATGCAGTGAAAGTTGCACACGGTTCTGAGGAGGGTGGCACCTGGTAACAGGTGCCGTCTATCCGACATTTCCTTTCGGCTTGAAGAGATTTGGCGGATCAAAACCAAACTAGAGATTGATAGTAGTTGGATGTAGCTTGCGTTACTTAACTGAGCCATTCTTGATAACAAACTAAGATCGAGTGATTTTCTCTACTTCCGGGGTTGCGAGGTCTCTTCGCAAAATAGGATATTTAGCCGTGTTAAGCAGATTCAGAGAAAAACAGACCTTGAAGTTCAATTTGAGAAAAAGACAAGAACTCAACAGAGTTGATCTGCTCCAGTCAG